>NZ_CP062942.1 GCF_015101885.1 Massilia litorea | reverse complement strand
AGGATATGATGGTGCACGCACGCGTAATTCCTTGTTTGCTCATGCGCAATGGCGGTCTGGTTAAGACAGTCAAATACAAGAACGCACGCTACGTGGGCGATCCCATCAATGCTGTGCGAATTTTCAACGAGAAAGAGGTAGACGAACTGGTCTTTCTCGACATTGGCAATCCCGGCGTGCCGGCCATCCCTAATTTCGAGTTGCTCGCTGAGATTGCAAGTGAGGCCTTTATGCCATTTGCATATGGCGGCAACATCAAAAGTATCGAACATGTAAAGCGCTTATATAGTTTGGGAGTTGAGAAAATAGTTCTCAACACTGCGGCTGCTGATCAGCCCGACTTGGTATCGGCAGCCCGCGCTCGCAGGCAGTTCTGGCGTAATAGTATCAATCGATGTGCGCCGTAATTGGATGGGCAAATATTCGGTTCACGTGGCCGGCGGCACGCGCGACCTCAAACGTGATCCGGTTGAGTACGCTCGCGCGGTCGAGCAGCTGGGCGCAGGTGAAATTCTACTAAACGCTATCGACCGTGACGGAACAATGGAAGGCTACGATCTGGAACTCATAGGCCGTGTGTGTAAAGCGGTTTCGATCCCGGTCGTTGCAGCTGGTGGTGCTGCCCACTTGCCGGATTTACGAAACGCGGCGGGAGCGGGGGCCTCTGGCCTTGCAGCCGGAAGCATGTTTGTCTTTCAAAACACCGTGCTGTTTTGATCACCTACCCCGAATACGAAGAACTTGAAAGGTTATTTAAATGACATCCCTTACCGAGAACGCCGGCTACCCATTGGCCCCTTCCAAATCCTACCAGGTATGCACCCGTTGCATCATGGACACTGTAGCGGATCAAAGTATTTCCTTTGATGACGACGGCTTATGCCGGCACTGTCTTCGTTATGACAAACTGGTAAGTGCTCGACACCTGCGCGGCGATCTTGGGCGAGACGCACTACAAGCTTTAGTGGAATGCATTAAGGCAGCCGGACAGGGACGCGAGTACGACTGCATAATTGGGGTCAGCGGCGGAGTAGATAGCACGTATGTGGCCTGGCTCGTCAAACAGCATGGGTTACGTCCGCTAGCAGTTCACTTTGACAATGGTTGGAATTCCGAACTAGCCACCAAGAATATCGAGCGCGTGCTCTGCAATATAAAAATCGACCTCCATACCCATGTCGTTGACTGGGACGAATTTCGCGATTTGCAACTCGCGTTTCTGAAGGCCTCCACGCCGGACGGGGGAAATACCAACAGACCATGCGATAGGTGCTTTGCTTTGGAAAGAAGCGACTTCGCGCGGCATCAAGTACATCATCTCAGGCATGAACTTCGCCACCGAGTCAATTAGTGTGCCCGATGGTCCTATGGACACTCCGACTGGCGTTACATTAAAGACATTCACCGACGATTCGGTTCTGTGAAACTTAAAACCTATCCGCATTTTAGCCTGGCTTACTTGTGCTATGCGAATGTCGTGCGGGGCGTTCGTATGGTCTCAATACTTAACTACGTCGACTATAATAAAGAAAGGCAAAAGAAATACTATGCAACAGTTTAGGTTGGAAAGATTATGGAGGGAAGCACCACGAGTCGATTTATACGAGGTTCTACCAAGGCTTATGTTCTACCGCGTAAGTTCGGGATCGATAAACGTTATGGCCACTTGTCCGATCTGATCAACGCGAGTCAGATAAGCCGATCACAACGCTAGCAGAAATGAAACGTCCCCCTTATCCTGAAGATCTACAGCAGCAGGATCTCGCGTATGTTTCAAAGAAACTCAGATTGTCGCCCCAGCAGTTCGAAGACATCATGCGGGCCCCGATCAAATCATTTCGGAGTTACCGCAACTTGTACGAGCCCGTACAGTTATTGCGCAATACAGTCAACGGACTTCGCAAATACCATTTTTATCCGCGCTAGAATGCGGTTTGGCTCGGCAGTAAAACTCCATGTCAGTGATCTACTGCCGACATGCGTGGCGGATTGCGATGTTGATTTTCGGCTCGTCGGTCATATCAAACATTAAGAGCGCCGCCCGATTATCTCCGACATTACCATTTTGAATGTCAGCGGAGTAATCTGTGAACTTTCAGATCTCGTATCAACCAATGGATTCCATGTTCGAAATCACGAGGGATATAGCCAAATCGCTAATGAACGGGCAAGGTCAATATCTTTGTTTTCTTGGAAGCGCCCTACCTGCTCCTTCGAGATCGGGCTCTTCCCTATTACCGAAAGGCAAAGCGATCCCGCCTCGAATGAGCGCTATAGGAAGGGGCATTAACCGGGCTGGTTTCCCGAGGCTTGATGCAGCGCAGGAGATTAAATCCCTATTCGAATATGCCTTACCTCCTCCAATATCGTAGGACTTATTATAAAATTTAGGATTAAGTACTGCCATTTTATAAGCTCTGATGAGATCGTGAATTAGCACAGGTTGAATAAGGTTATCGCCTTACCGATTAAAGGTAAGACGGGGTAGTGAGCAGCCGCCTGAACTAAACGCGATATATTTCGATCGTCCTTATGGCCGTAAATCATGGTGGGCCTAATAATTGTCCAGGGACAACGGTAGCTTGTACTACGAATGCTTCGGCTCGCGCTTACGGTCTGCACTCTCGGACGGTAAGCGCGTATAGATTCGGTCGACCCCGTTAATACGACATGACGAATGGGCGTTTTACTGTGCAATACTGCTCGATGAATGTGTTCAGCAAACCAAATGTATGCTGTGTTTATAATGGCTTCGCACCCGCTGAGCAATAAACCGAGCCTATTGAAATCCGTTTATATCATCGAGCTGACGGACTTCAACGTCGGGATAGCAGCTGAAGTCCCGCTTTTCCCGGTTACGAATTATCGCCAATTATTTTGTATGTCGATCGTAGAGCATGCACGAGTCTGAAACCGACTTCTCCTGTTGCGCCGATGATTGCAATGGTACGCATAGAATTCCCTGTGAAAATTGTTGCTGGACGCAATCAATAATTTTGCTAACATCGCAGGATTTGTCAGTGGGTAATGCCTTCACGACGCATCACCTTTAGAAACGTAAGGAAAATAACTTTCGCGTCGAATGCTATCGATCGGTGGCGCAAGTAGTAGAGGTCGAGCTCTACTTTTTCAGGTATTGGTAGCTCATCTCTACCATTGATCTGTGCCCATCCAGTTAAACCTGGACGGATCATATGGATGCCTT
Organism: Massilia litorea; assembly: GCF_015101885.1. Taxonomy (NCBI): domain Bacteria; kingdom Pseudomonadati; phylum Pseudomonadota; class Betaproteobacteria; order Burkholderiales; family Oxalobacteraceae; genus Massilia; species Massilia litorea. Next base: position 155,458 of record NZ_CP062942.1, on the reverse strand, counting down.
TTTCGGTGCGCATTTTGATGAGGTTGTGCTGATTGAATAACGCTGGGCGCGGGCCGACGAGACTCATCTGGCCGCGGAAGATGCACCATAGTTGCGGTAATTCATCTAGGCTCGACTTGCGCAGGAACCCGCCGATCGGTGTGAGGCACTCGTCAGGGTTCGGAAGGAGGTGAGTCGCTACCACTTGTGTGCCTACGCGCATTGTCCGCAATTTTGGCATCGAGAAAATTACGTTATCTCGGCCGATTCGGTCCGACCAGTAAAGTGCTGGTCCTTTCGAAGTTAGCTTTACCAAAATAACGAGGACCAGGAAGGGTACCGTTAAAATGACATTGCTACTAACGCAAACGATATATGAGCAAACGTTTTGTCACCTCTTTGGTCTTACTTTCGACGTTTTCTTTCTGCGAGATGAGTGAAGCCATGTCCTCAAAATTTTTCGGCCGAAATATGACGAGTGACGCATGGGCCTCACCTGCAACAGCCGTTTTAATTTATTGATGACTGCATGCGGCGAGAAAGCGTTGCCCTAAGACAGGATAAGTCAAATTGTCTAAACAAATGCCTTTCCTCGCTGTCCCATTGCGGTTCGTTCTTCAATCGAAAGACGTAATAGTCCCCGAATGCCGACAGCGGCTGCTTCAGGATTATCTGGCTCTACGGTTACCCCGCAACGCGCCTCCTCAACAGGATCATTTCCAGCTGCAGCTGCGTGCAATACAGGGCGCGCCGCCATCATGTAGTCCATTAATTTGTTTGGAGCAATTCCGAACCGGTACAGTGGATGCCGATGCCAGCCAATGTAAGCAATATCGAAGCATTGCAGCAAAGAAGGGATCTGGCTTTTCTCGACTGGGTCTAAAAAGTAGACGTTACTTAGATTTTCGCGAGCCGCTCGCTCTTGTAGACTCGCCTTATCCGGCCCGCATCCTACGAGCACAAACGCGACCTTCTCGTCTAGCATTAGTCTTCCTGCGCTCAGCATATTGTCGAGTGCGTTCGATACGCCATGCGTGCCTGCGTAACCCACGATGGCATTGCCTTGCTCACGAAGCGCGGCAAGAACACGAATGACTCGGTCGGGCAATTGACGACTGCCGGCAATCCATTCGGTTGGATCGATGCCGTTGGGTACCAGGTGTAGTTTCTCTGGCGCTAGCCCGCGCGACACCATATATTCACGTACCTTAGGTAAAATCGACACCACACCGTCTGCATGGCGATACGCATAGTCCTCAGCTTTTTGCACTACCATGATGAACGGGTGCCATTTCGACATTCCTCCAAGTTCCATCGGCGATAAAGGCCATAGATCATGCACTTCAAATAATAGTTTTGCCTTGGCTAACGTAGAGATCCGATGAGCAGGCCAGATATCCATGGGTAGGTGCTTGACGCAATGACCACATCGGGCTTGTACGACTGCGCCCATTGCTTACTGTCCCGATACAATGCTGCGATAAACGTCGCCATATTCTTTACGCGGCCGATCCCGTTGCCGCAATAAGTTGGCGTGCCGGTACCAACTGTACTCGATGTTGTCGATGGTCTCGTCAAGGCGCGCTTTGCCCCGGAGATCAGGCTGACGTGCACGGATGTGGGAATGTTCTGAGGCGATGATGTGGACGCGATGGCCTAGACGCACCCACTCGCGGCCAGGTAGTAGGACGAAATGCCATACCATGTCTTGGCGAACCAGCGTAGTGATTGATTAGAAGGATATTCATTCACCTGTCCCGAGCGTTAACATCGCTTCCTTTAGCCGAACCCTGGTAAGAGTAGCCCTTGCAAACTTAGGGCAAGGCACTTGCTGTAGCGGCAGCCATGCTTTGTTGTTCTGCTGTTTCGGTTGTGGTAATTTCTTCGGGCAGCGCAATGCCTGCCGCACTTAGCAAGGTGATAGCGACGGTATTGGCAGACTCGGCTGACAAATATGGTCCCATAGGTAGACTGATGACTTTGTCTGCCATCTCGAGCGCTACCGGACAGCAATCTGCGGACGAGAAGTGAGCGTACGCAGGTTGCCTATGAATTGGAACCGGATAATGTACTGCGGTGGGAATACCGGCCGCATGCAATTGCTCTTGAACGCGCGCGCGGTTCTCGACAACTACCGTGTACTGAGCGTACACGCTTGTGCGCGCGGAGATGCAGGAGATTCGCTCGATCCGCCCAGACAGCAATACGTCGTAGCGCTCAGCCACCTTTGCGCGCTGCATCAGTTCCCATTCAAAACGCTCCAGCTTCGCCAATACGATTGCACATTGCAAGGTATCCATCCGTCCGCCGACCCCTATGCGAGTATGAACGTACCGCCGGACTGGCCATGCACTCGGATTTCACGCATGGCTTGAGCAAGATTGTCGTCGCTGGTAAAGATGGCTCCGCCATCGCCGTAACAGCCAAGTGGCTTGCTCGGAAAGAAGCTGGTGCAACCAATAGTTGATAGGTTGCAGCTTTTCTTGCCGTGGTAGGTCGCACCGAAGCTTTGGGCTGCGTCCTCAATCACGGCGAGGCCATGGCGTTGAGCGATCGCATTGATTTCGTCCATATCAGCTGGTTGACCGAACAGCGATACCGGCATGATTGCGCGAGTGCGCGGCGTCACCTTGGCCTCGATTAGGCTCGGTGCAAGGTTACATGTCGTTCGATCAATGTCGACGAACACCGGAGTAGCGCCAAGGAGCACGATGGCTTCCGCGGTGGCGATAAACGAGAACGGCGTAGTGATGACCTCATCGCCTGGTTTAATGCCGAGCGCCATAAGCGAAATCACCAGCGCTTCTGTGCCCGACGAGACTGTGATGCAATGGCGCGCTCCCGTGTACTGGGCCAGTCCCGACTCAAGTTCTACTACTTCAGGACCCATGATGTACTGACCGTGGTCGAGCACTGCCTGAATGCGCTGATTAATTAGTTCCCGCGATGCTTCATACTGAGCTTTAAGGTCGATAAATTCCATGTTAAGGTCCGTTTTGTGAGGGTTAGAGCGCGTGAGTTTCAGGGCGTGAAGTCATCAGACAAACGCCGTTCTGTAAGGTATAGATATCGCCTGTATTTGGACATCGCGCTTCGCCGTTACCACCGATGGGCAAGGGCAACCGCTCTCCATAGCGACTCATCCAACCAATTTGGCGTGCCGGCACCCCGGCCATTAGAGCAAACGCCGGGACGTCGCGTGTGACTACAGCGCCAGCACCGATGAAAGCATATTCTCCGATAGTAACTCCGCAAACGATGGTGGAGTTGGCGCCAAGCGTTGCGCCGCGCCGGACCAAGGTCGGTCGATATTCATTCTTGCGTTCCACAGCCGAACGAGGATTGTGGACATTAGTAAAGACCATGCTGGGCCCGCAGAACACGTCGTCTTCGAGCGTAACAGCATCATAGACAGAGACGTTATTTTGTATTTTGACCCGATTACCGATACGAACGTCGTTAGCAATAAAGACGTTTTGCCCGAGAGAGCAGGCTTCGCCAATGCGTGCGCCTGCGCAGACATGAGCAAAATGCCAAACGCGTGTTTCTGCACCAAGCTCCGCACCCTCGTCGACGATTGCGCTGGGATGGATCCGGTCCTGCGAGAGATCGCGATCCATAATTAATACTCCAGCGGGAGCGCGACGCGCTTACCGTCACGTGCTGACATGTAGGTTGCGACCAAGACCTCGAGTGATTTCAGTCCTTCGCGACCGTCGGTTTCGGGTTCAGCTTCCCCGCGTAGTACTTTGATGACGTTGTCGTAATAAAGCGGGTGGCCAAAGCCGTACACCGAGGTCGTCTGGTAACTGGCATCGCGTACTTTTTCGTCATCTGGATCAGGTTCAGCGAATTCCCATTGCTGCACTTCATTCACGGCAACGCCACCGATGCGTACGGTTCCGTGCTCGCCGAGAATTGTGATGGATCCTTCAAAATTGCGCGGATAAGTGAGCATCGTAACGTTCATCGAGCCCAAAGCGCCGTTGCGCCAGCGTAGGCTAACGACGCCAGTATCTTCGACTTCGATGTTGCGCGCTAGCGTGGCGGTGTAGGCCTGCAAGCTCTCTACCGGCCCGACGATCCAGTCGATCAAGTCAACGTAGTGGCTCGCCTGATTCATAAAGGCGCCGCCATCGAATTCCCACGTTCCACGCCAGTCAGCGCTGTTATAGTACTCTTCAGGGCGTGTCCAGAACACATTGAGGTTGACCATGTAGATACGACCGAAGCGCTTTTTCTCGACTGCGCTTTTAAGCAACTGCAGTGTGGCGTTGCGACGGTTCTGCTTAACAACAAATAGGCGCACACCAGCGGCATCAGCGGCTGCAACCATTCGCTTGCCGTCTTCCCAACGCGTGGCCATCGGTTTCTCAGTGATCACATGACGGCCAGCACGGGCGATTTGGATCGTCTGCTCGGGATGCAAACCTGAAGGAGTGGTGACGATGAAAGCATCGGCGTCACAGCGCGCAAGCATTTGATCCAAGCTTGAGTACGCCTCAGCACCCGTCTTGTCTGCAGCGACAGCGAGAGCACGTCGCTCTATGTCGCATACACCCGCCAGCTCGCAGCGATCCGCGTGTTCGCGAATAGCGCTGAAGTGGTTGGTCGCAATACGGCCACAGCCCACTAAAGCGAAGCGTATCTTCCGATTGGTAATACCTTGTGGATAATTACGCATTACGTTGTGCATGTTCTTCTCCGGTTGAACGCTCAGGCTTTCACGATATGGGGCAGGCATTCCAAGTACACGCCACGAGTATCAACAATCAGATTCGCATGGTCGCGAATCATTTCGTAGTCAAAAGCGCTATGGCTTGTCGCTAGCAATACTAAATCGTAGGACGCCAGCGACTCCGGAGTAAGCGGGATGCTAGAGAGGTCGAAATAGTGTTCACGCATGCGAGGGAAGACGGGCACATGCGGATCGGAATAGTCGACGTGCGCCCCTTTATCGCGCAGAAGCTCCATTAATTCAACTGACGGCGACTCGCGCATGTCTTCGACATCCTTCTTGTATGAGATACCCAACACCAGAATGCGGCTGCCCATAACTGAGCGCTTGCGCTGATTTAATGCGTCAGTCACCTTTCCCACTACCCAATGTGGCATTTCGCTATTAATTTCGCCTGCGAGTTCAATGAAGCGCGTATGTACGCCATATTGGCGGGCCTTCCAGGTAAGGTAAAATGGATCAATCGGAATGCAGTGACCACCCAGGCCCGGACCAGGATAGTACGCAGTAAAGCCAAACGGTTTAGTGGCGGCAGCTCTGATCACCTCGTGTATGTCTATTTCCATCTTGTCAGCGATGATCTTCATCTCATTCACCAAGCCGATATTTACTGCCCGATGGATGTTCTCTAATAATTTTGTAAGTTCAGCGGCGCGGGTCGATGTAACTGGTACTACACGGTCAATTGCCGACTCGTACAAGGCAACACCAGCTTCGAGGCAGGCCGCAGTACTGCCTCCACATATTTTTGGAATAGTGCGAGTTTCGAAATCCGGGTTGCCGGGGTCTTCGCGCTCCGGCGAGAACACGAGAAATACGTCTCGTCCCACCACGAAGCCGCGTGACTCGAGCCGCGGACGCAGCTCTTCTTCGGTGGTGCCTGGATAGGTAGTACTTTCTAGTGACACTAACTGGCCTGGACGGATAAAAGAAAGAAGTGCGTCGACGGTGCCGAGAACAAACGACAAATCTGGCTCGCGGTAGGGATTTAAGGGCGTGGGTACACAAATGATCAGCGCATCCGCTTCACAAGCGCGCGCGAAATCGGTCGTAGCCTGAAAGCCAACTGAACGTGCCGCGCAGATCGAGTTCGCAGGAATATTTTCGATATAACTTTCGCCGCGATTCAGCTTTTCGACCTTTGCCGAATCGATGTCGATCCCTAGGACCCGAAATCCAGCCTCTGAATAGCGCAAAGTCAGTGGTAACCCAACGTAGCCAAGGCCAATGATGCCGATTACAGCAGTGCCGTCGTGTAACTTTGCGATGAGCTGATCGAGGTATGCCGGTTTACTTTCGTCACGCATGAGGTTCCTCACGAATCAGTGGATGGGTTAGGTGGACGCTAGAATGAAATAATTACATACGAAACGGAACAAATTTTTTGATGACGCTTAACTGCGTAGACGATTGCGAAATCGGAACCGCGGTCGGTACAGCCAATGCTTGCTGCGGGTTGTATTCGGGAACGATTGCTCTAGCCATTGATTCAATCATCGCGCGATCGTTGGTTTCGCACGCCATCATCAAGCAGGCGATAAATGTATCGAGGACGCTTGGGGGCAGCGCATTTTCCTTCATGCGCATGATGCGAGGATGCTCACTAGGGATTACCGTACCGTCGATCAATAACTCCTCATGGAGCTTTTCGCCAGGAAATAGGCCAACGTAGCGCACTTCAATGTCGCCGTTCGGGTTCTGCAGCGTCTTTTCTGTTAAGCCTGACAACGCGATGAGACTGCGCGCCAGGTCAACGATCTTTACTGGCTCGCCCATCTCGAGCACAAACACATCGCCGCCTTTAGCCATGGCACCCGCCTGAATCACTAGTTGGGCCGCCTCTGGTATAAGCATAAAATAGCGCGACATCTCAGGATGCGTAATCGTGATAGGACCGCCCTGAGATATTTGACGTTGAAATAGCGGGATCACCGAGCCAGATGAGCCCAACACATTACCGAATCGCACCATGGCGAAAGTGGTAGAAGTTTCGGGTCGTGTTGCTGCAGCCTGGAAGATCAACTCGGCGATCCGCTTACTTGCTCCCATCACATTGGTCGGTCGAACCGCCTTGTCGCTTGAAATCAGGACACACGTCTTAACGTGGTGCAGAGCCGCCTGGGCAGCGATTACCTGAGCTCCAACGACATTATTTCGCATGCCCTCGACAATGTTGGACTCAACCAATGGCACATGTTTATATGCGGCTGCGTGATAAATGGTGTCGACTTTGCTGTCGCGTAGGATACGCCCGACCAGATCGGCGTTACAGACAGAGCCCAGGTGCGCGACGATGTGGAGGTCGGGGAAACGCGTTGTCAGTTCCTGGCGAATGGTGTACAGCGCAAACTCCGAATGGTCGAGCAAGTGCATATGGCTCGGAGCGAGCGTCACTATCTGCCGACACAACTCGCTACCGATAGAGCCACCTGCCCCGGTTACCAACACTGTCTTTCCGCGCACGCAGCGTGCAAACAGATCGATACGGGGAGGCACAGGCGGGCGACCGAGCAGATCCTCAAACTTGAGTTCACGAATTGCTTCGTGTGGGCTAGGCGTCTCCCCCGCTAGATCGACAAGACGACTGAGAATACGAGTACTAATCCCAGCCTTAGACAACCGGTTCATGATGTCGCGCAGGCGTGCCGGCGACACAGATGGAATAGCGATGACGATCGAGCGAATACACATCGCATTGACAATTTCTACCAAGCGCTCAGTGTTGAAAACGCGTAACGCGCCGATCTTGCGTTCATTGAGCGCGTGCTTGTCATCGAAGAAACAAACTGGGCGGTATTCGTCGCCACCATGCATTGTTTGTGCCAAACGGGCGCCCGCTTCGCCAGCGCCATAAATTGCCACTACTTCCGAAACGCGGCGTCCGCGCAAATCTTGATTACGCAAGAAATTACGCATTCCAACTCGCGAAGCGACAACGTAGGAAAAACCGACAAACCAATAGATCGCTAAAGCACTGCGCGGGAAGCTTTTTTCGTTAATGATAAACATTACGACATAAGCGCATAAAATAGCGACCGCTAGTGATAGTCCAGTGATACTGAGCAGACGTTGATCGATGAAGCGGATAACCGCACGGTACAGGTCGGAGACTGAGAAGGTAGTGACGGTAACCACAGCCACGAGGAAGTAGGATGCGGGACTAAAACCTGACACCAGATCCAAATCGCCACCCCGGAGAAGTATGGCTACCAAAAAACAGAACGGTAACGCAATTAGATCTGCCGCGACCATCAGCCCAATTTTTGCTGATCGAGGCAACGAAACCAATTTTTGGCATAATAGCTTGACGCTGCCTTGCTGGATTTTTAACATGATTCTAGTCGCTTCGTAGATTGGTCAGCGAAAACTCTCCGAACATTTCCGTTCTAATATCAAGCAATGGCGACGCATCTATAAATTTGTTGCCGTTCAACCGCCACTATCGATTGATTTGCTTTGCTTTGCTTTGCTTCGCAGTTTCATAATCTTATTAAATATAATAAGTGCCTTTGACAAGGCTCAAACCAGGTAAAGATAGCTCCGTCTTTGTTGTACTCTTTAAACACCCGACTCTAATAGCGCCTACCAAAAAACCTCCGTGGCTGCGTTGGAGCGTCCGGCCGTATAGGCGTACTGTCTTTGAGGCCGCCCCTAGCCCTGGAGGTTTTTTTTAGGCCGTCTAAGCTTAAGAATCCTTGATGGAGCTGTACTTACCCCATCCGCTTTTAGCTTAGAAAAATGGCGCTCATCTTATGCGGGCATCGTTGCCGATAACTATGCCCTATGACATACGGAGGCTCTCAGACGCTACCAAGCCCAATCCGACTAGCTGGCGCGTGCTCCTTGGAGCTGAAGGAACTTAAACGTGGCGCCATATCGTTTAGCAATATTCCTTGCAACGACACACCGATGTGGTGCAGGCGTTTAACTGACTCATTGATCTGACGTTCGTTGGTGCGGCCTGAACGAGCAATCATAAAGACAGCGCCAGCGTACGCACTGATGACTAGCGCTTCAGCACTTGTCAATAGGGGTGGCGAATCAAGCAGAACGAGATCATAGTGAGCACTCGTTTGTTTTATAAATTTGCCGAAATTTGTATGCAACAGCAATTCCGAGCGGCTTGATTGCAGTTCTCCGGTGCCAACGAAATCGAGGTTTTCGATTACGTTGCGATGAATAACCTCACCGATTGATGCCTTTTCTAATACTACGTCGGACAATCCGTGGTCACGGCCCACACCAAAATAATGGTACAGCTGGCCGCAACGTAAGTCGGTATCAATTAGCAAGACGCGTTTTCCGCTCGCCGCCATTATGGCCGCAAAATTAGCAGTAACGAAAGAATTGCCCATCCCGCTTGTTGGACCAGCAAACATTACAACGTTGTTCTTAAAATGAGGCAGCTGGAACTGAAGGGCCGCCCGGAAGCTTCGTAGACTCTCAACAGCTACGTCTTCAGGCATCATTGTTGCTAGTAATGGCAAGACACTGTACCCACTCTTTTTCTTGCGCATTAGTTTATCTTGATTTCCGCTATGTGGAATGGTAGCGTAGACCACTCTTGCCCGCAGCATCTGTTCGATTTTATGCGGGTCGTCGATTCCTCCTGTTATCGCTTTGCGTGTGAATGCCACCACAGTGCCTAGGAATAACCCAGTTATCGCAGCCAGCGCTACTATTAGCGCACGTCTCGGCTTAATCGGCTTTTCCGGCAGAACAGGTGCGTCGACCATACGCACGTTGCTAACTCGGCCTGTGGCTGTCAAGCGCAACTGCTGTGCAGTATTTAGAAGTGAGGTGTAGAGTTCGGTGCTGACCTTGATGTCGCGTGTTAACCTTGCTTCATTTTGCTCTAGCATAGGCATATTTCTGATTCGCGCTTTAATAGCCGCAAGCTCAGCTTCGACCTCCTTCCGCTGGCGGTTAATTGCCATTACAACTGGGTGATCCTCCGTAAAGCGGGCGAGGAGCTCCGCTTTTTTCTGCATCAAGTCAATTCCCCGCGCGCGCGTTGCAGACGCTTGCTCTAGGCTTAAGCGCGCTTCTTCGCGCAAGTCTACCGTCCCATTAAGGTTGCGGAACTCGTTATAGCGTTCTTCTGCCTGCTCTAACTGACGCTTTACAATCGGAAGCTGTCGATTTAAGAATGCAAGCGACTTTTCAGCTTCTTCGGTCTTACGTGCGAGGTTTTGGCGCATGTATTCGCGGCCGATCTCGCTCAACACACTGTAAGTTTCGCGAGGATTTTCTCCCTCCAGCTTAACTTCGATGATGCCCGACTCCTTGCCCTGCTCGGTGATCACGAGTGCATTTTGGATTGCTTCCGTCATTGATGCGCGCGACATGCGTCTCAATACAAAGTGGGCGCCTGGTTCCGCGGACATATTGTTGACCTTCAGCTCGATTACGCCCTCGGGAGTAGGCACTCGGTAGCGCAGGCCAACGTTCCCTTCAAATACGATCGGTTGCCCACCGCCACTAAATCGGAAGCGTTGGTTGCTTAGCGTGGCTAGTGTAAATTCGCGGCCCACCCACGCGTTGGGTACCTCAAATAATGAAACCTCGGCCTTCTCGCCGCCCCAGACGTACCCGCCATAGCCGAGCAGGCCAGGGGTAGATAGGTGACTACTATTCCAGCTTGCAAACCACGGCCCTAAAACGGGGAAGTATTTTGGATGTACATCTATATAAAGCTGTAAGTCGTCGAGTGAGCGCGATATAACCATTCGCGAACGCAGCAGTTCGATCTCTGCAATTGCTGTTTTTTTCATTTCAAAAAGCGAAGATGCTTCGCTGAGAATGTTCTTTGATGCGTTCGTGCTCTCCTCCTCAACGTGGATTATTAGGTTAGCCTCGAATACGGGTTTAGCTATTAGCACGTACATGACTGCTACGAGTGTTAAGAGCAGAGTGATCGCACCGATCAGCCAGCGGTTGTCATAGAATGTGCCGAGGTAACCCTTGAGATCAGATGACGACTCGTCCGGTCCATGGACAACATGAGGGTCAAAAGGAATGCTAAAAACTGGAGGATGAGGGGCCATTGGGGCTAGAGCGTGCTGCTCACTTGCGATACTCATGTCTAACTCCGTTCTTGATGAGGGCAGGATAGTTACTGCCGGTTGGTTGCAGTGACAGCGGAAGTCAATGCACCAGGGATTAGTAGACTGATACTGCGGTTCCAGTTCGCCAACGGAGTTGCAGCCACGTACACAATATCTTTGGGCTGCAGTTCAAAACCCTCAGCCATCGCCAGCGAGCTGGCTATCCGGGCATCGAGCTGAAAGACTCGTGTCCGCTCAGCCGTCTTGCGCACGACGTAGATCTGGCGTACGTCTCCGCTTAGTGGGCTGATGCCGCCTGTCTCACCTAATGCTTCATTCAACGTGAGGCGGCCATCGTGCATTGTGAGTGCCTTCGGTGTGATGACTTCACCGGAGACAAATATCTTGCTTTCGTCACGCGAATGCACACGTACAACGTCACCGTGCGCTAACATGACGCTTCCAGGATTTATTCCTTTCTGTACAAGATCACGGAGATTGATTCGGTAGCGGGCCTTACCACGCTCTAAAGCAATGCGGCTCTGGTCGGCCGTGGGCAGCAGACCACCAGCGCGGTTTAGCGCTTCCATTAAGGTCATTGGGATGTCATTGATGGCCTGTAATCCGGGCTGTTTGACTTCACCATCGACATACACACGCTTGCTTCGATATGCGAGTACGCGTAGCGTTACGTTTGGACTTGTTAGATACTTAGCAAGCTTGGTCGTCAACAATGCACGAGCACGCTCCTCGGTCAGACCGTCCACAGCCACCATGCCAATGAGGGGAAATTGAATTTGGCCGGCGTGATCAACCACGAAGCCCACAGCTGCATTTGTCGCGTTGCCAGGGTCCACTGTCGCGCTCGTCGGTGCTATAGCCGAAGCGACCGAGCCGTTCGCAAGTTCAGGATGATCCCACACCACAATTGAGAGAAGGTCGCCGCTACCGATGACATAAGGCGGAGGGTTAGGCACAAGCAGACGGTCGAGGTCTTCGTTGGCTACCTGCCGTCGCTGCTCTCGCTCTGCGTTGATCAGCTTTTCGGTAATCATTTCAGTCGGAGGTGCAAGCTCATCCGTTCCGTGCATGCCGTTTTCGCGAAACTGAATGGACGAGGCACATCCAGTAATGACGACTTCGATGAAGCAAATTAATGCCAGAACCCCGATCCTGAAATTAGTTCCCTTGAGAATTAACACGTTGAACGTTTCCATGATTGCCTGTCAGAATGAGTACGTGGGTGCATCTAGACTCAGGGTAGGTCAAACAAGCAGACCGGACTTTGGTTCAGATCAAATATCGCGACATCATTTTGGGCGGGTACTGTTTATCAAAACATACGAAACGCGGCTTTGGGGCCTGCCAAGCCGCAGTTAGAGCCGAGCAACAATCCCTTAGCTCGGTCTTGGGGCTCCTGATTCGCGCTGTCAACATTAGCTTGGCAAGGATTGATTGTTACCTCGGCAAACTTTTCGGCGGCGCCGACACGACAGGGCGTATGAGGAGGCTTGCTATCAAAGCTGAAAATGCACACAAGAAGAAGTTATCGACCCTTGGTCAACTTCGGGACCGAAGGTATACGTAGCCGCTAGCTCGGCGTCAGGAGCTCAGTATTGGGTATCGGCAACGCTACAATTTCAAATGGAAATTGAGCGCGGCATGATGCTCGCGGTATGTACTTAAAACGTTGGGAGCCGACGCCTTGAGTTAAGACGTGCCGATATTAATTGCTCTGCACTCATCGTCTGAGTTGCCTATTATCATTGTCGATAACGCCGGTTAAAGATCTCATCCTTGCGCTTGTCGTAGTCGCTTAACAGCACAGATTTAAGAAGTTCGGTCGTTCGAGTAAGCGAACATTGATGCCGTTTGCGAGCTTGGACAGTGATAAGTTAAAGTTTCCAATAGTTCGAAAAAGAAGGGAACACCGTTTGAGTGAGCAATTAGTATCTTAGGGAAGATAGTTTAAAAATATTTATAAGCGCTCTAAATGTCACTCTGAATAAACTAGTGGAACACTAATGACTGGTACGATTCGTATAATTCGCCATAGCGCCTTCGCTCGGCTGGCCGTGTCAGAACACGTAGGATAAGATTTGGATCAATGCCCTGATCAATAAGTTCTTCTGCGACAGGAATCAGGTGGTTTGTGAGGACTGCATTGATAGCTGCATCGATTAGCATAGACGTGCGCAGATCGGTGCGGCGTTCCCTGTTTTTACGTTGTTTCCAACTCATGATGCGCTCCTCGGGATACGCGCACATATTTGACATAAGAGTTTAGGAAAAACCCCTCTGAGATCTGAAAGCCAATAATTCTTTCGGCACTTCGGTTTCGCTGCCCAACAATAATTTGTTTAGCCTGCTGACGCAATTTTCTGCAAGAATTAGCCAAACATTATGGACGACCTAAACGATAATGGATTTTTTGATACTGTCTTAGACGCAGTCCGTGTGCCCTATACAACTAAAGCTTCCTCTCGTGCCGCGATCCACTCGTCGAGTCGCACCGCGCTGCCGGGTGCGATGTGCAAGCCGAGCTTGCTGCGGCGCCAGAGGATGTCGGCGCTGCTGCGCGCCCATTCGTGCTGCATCAGGTAGTCGATCTCGGCCGCGTACAGGCCGGGCAGCACTTCCGGTCCCATGTCCGCCAGGCTCTCGCGGCGTGCCAGCAGCAGATGGATGCGGGTGCCGTAGGCGCGCGCATAGCGCTCTAACAGGGGCGCCGGCAGCCAGGCATAACGGCCTGCCTGGCGCGCGCTCCAGGCGCCGAATTCCAGCACCCCGCGCTTGTCCGGACGCGGACCGTAGAGGTCACCACCGGGCAGGCAGGCGTGCTCCGTCCAGCCCGCGCAGTGACTGTGACCCGCGCGGCCGAGCGCCTGCCCGATCCAGTCCACGGCCTGCTCGGCCAGCTTGCGGCTGGTCGTGATCTTCCCGCCGAAAACGGATAGCAGCGGTGCCCCGGCCAGGTCGGGCTCGAGACGGAAGTCGCGCGTGGCGGCCGCGGCGCTGGCGGCCGCATCCTCGACCAGCGGACGCACGCCGGCATAGCTCCACAGCACGTCGGCAGGCGTCACCTGGCGCGTGAAATAGCGGTTCACCAGCTGGCACAGGTAGACCTTTTCCTCGGCGCTGATCGCCACCTTGTCGAGCTCGCCGCGGAAGTCGACGTCGGTGGTGCCGACCAGGGTAAAGGCGCCTTCATAGGGCAGCGCGAACACGATGCGCCCGTCCGGGTGCTGGAAAATATAGGCGTGCGCGTGCTCGAACAGGCGCGGCACGACGATGTGGCTGCCCTTGATCAGGCGCAGCGCCTGGCCGCCCGCCGCATTCGTGGCGCCGTGCAGGAAGCGCGCGGCCCAGGGGCCGGCGGCGTTGACCAGGCAGCGCGCCGTCACGTGCACGTGGCGCCCTTCTCCCTCGAGCGTGGCGTTCCAGCCGTCGGGGTGGCGCTGCGGCGGGTTGCAGCGCGCATGGGTCAGGATGACGGCGCCGCGCTCGCGGGCGTCGAGCGCATTCAGCACGACCAGACGGGCGTCGTCGACCCAGCCGTCGGAATACATGAAGCCGCGCGTGTACTGCGGCTGCAGCGATGCCCCGGCCGGGTGGGTGCGCAGGTCCACGCCCTGCGAGCCGGGCAGGAATTCGCGCCGCGCCAGGCGGTCGTACAGGAACAGCCCGGCGCGGATCATCCAGGCCGGGCGGGCGCCGGCGTCATGGGGCATCACGAAACGCAGCGGACGCATGATGTGGGGCGCGCTGCTGAGCAGGGTTTCGCGCTCGGCCAGGGCCTTGCGCACGAGGCCGAACTGGCGCTGTTCGAGGTAGCGCAGGCCGCCATGGATGAGTTTGCTCGATGCCGAGGAGGTATGCTGGGCCAGGTCGTCCTTTTCGCACAGCACCACGCGCAGGCCGCGTCCGGCTGCGTCGCGCGCGATGGCCGCGCCGTTGATGCCGCCGCCGACAATCAGCACGTCGCACTCATAGTGCCCGCTTGTTTCATCCATGCCGCCCTCCGAAAGGTCGCAATTAGATTTTTAAAGTATCTAGACTCTTTCCCGAAGCAATCCAGTCTCTAACCCAGCCTGGTCGACGCCCTCGTCCACTCCACTGTCGCGTCGCATCAATGGGATGATGGTATTTCATTTGAGCGGGTCCAACTTTCGACTTATTTGGGCTATTACTAAGCATTAGGTCTTCGGCGGAAAGCCCAGCACCGCGAGCAATATGCAAAACCTGTTCACGTGCTTGACTAATACTCAGAAAGTGCCGTTTTTTAAGCTCCTCAATAACCTCTGCTTCTAACTTGTTCAGCCGGGCAAGTGAGTATTCCGATAATTCTGACTTGGGTTTCATATCTGTGTACGAATGTAGTGGTTAAAGAATGAAGTACTTATACAACTGGTAAGGCAGTCGTTTGAGCGTCTTCTGAGCAAATCCAAATTCGAAACGCCACATTTAGTGTGAAAACGATTAAAGTGCATCAACGGTGCAGCTAGCAGCCGTTGTGCGAACAGCGGCTGAGTATCGCCAATTATATTTGCAGTAAATTAGCCGCCGCTTCCCAGATGAACCCGTGTCCGCCTGCCGCGGAGCACCCATCGGATGAGCAATAATCCGGCTAGAAGAGTTGAGTCGGTTTGCGGCTCGGGAACAGGCGTTACCGGATCAAGCAATAAGGTTTGGCATACATCTGCCTTGCATCCGAACGCAGCAATTTGATGCTGATTATTAATCGAATACGCCGATTCGATTGTCCAACCAGACGCGGAGTCAATAAGCGTGGTTAAATCGATCATCGCACCCTCTTCATACAAAAAGCCGCGGCTTTCCCGGTCATAAACCTCGGAGGAGCCAACAATCTGTCCAGCATCGTTAATGTCGTATGCCAAGCTGGAACCAAAACCATTGAGGGTACCAAGATCAGTAAGGAGCCCATCTGCGTACAATACGGCATGATCCACATTAAAGCCTGCATTAGACCAGCCGACGGTTTCACCATTGTTATTGATTGCCTTCCCGACACTCCACGCGCCATTCAATGATCCTAAATCATACATAGAACCAGATGCATATTCAAAAGCGTGGAATGGCGCTAACGGAAAATCGCCAACTAACGAGCCACCAACAACCGTGCCTACATCGTTAATCGATTCTGCCCGACTAAATACGCCACCCGGAAGAGTACCAAGGTTTTGCATACCTGCATCCGGCGTATAAGCAAAAGCGAAACTTCCGGATACGCTATCAGCGACACCAACTATCTGCCCTTTATTGTTAATGGCGGCAGCGCTACTATTGGCGCCGCCGAGTGTGCCGAGATCAGACATGGTGCCATTAGCGTAGATGAATGCACGGGTTTCACCTGCGAAGTTTTCGGCAGACCCAACGACAACACCGGCATCATTTATTCCTCCAGCGCGGCTCGATCCGCCGCCGAGAGTTCCTAGATCAACAAAAGTATTGGCTGTATAAAGAAAGGCGTGTGTAGATTCGCCGCTCGCGAAATATCCGGCTACCTCGCCGCCATTATTGATACTAGCGGGAACACCGCCTACGGTGCCGATTGGCGTGATAGCATAACTGATGGGTCCTGCCTGAGCTACCAATGGACCTGTCAAGATTGTAAGGAACAACATGGTCGTAAAGCGATGCCGCATTGCCATCGAAGCCTCCATCAAGCTGCACTAATCTTAATTTTCCGGAGTACTGGTATCCGATCTGGGTGTTTGCATATGCGTGTGTACCAGCCTTCTGCACAGATGAGGCCTCAATAAAGCAGTTTCGGCCGACCGATCGTTAGCGTTATTCAACTACGAACCCGAGCGGTAGAGGATGATATTACTCAAGCTTTGAGTGAAATTTGATTTGATGCCGTGAGGACGTTCAAGCGGGCTGTTTGAGGGCGCTGCTGTTTCACAGTTGCGAGAACATGAAGCTTACCTCAGCCGTAGTCGTACATCGGGCAACGGTCGCCCAATCGGCACCGGCGGTCCTGCGCAGATGCCTCGGCAGAGAGTCGTCGGATGCGCTCTGGTGGCGCCCTCCTTCGTAGTATGCAACGATTTTATGGCTGAGGAAACCAAACTAAGATTTCACATCGATCAATACTTCATACGGTCTAGACCGCCGCAGCGGATTGCGTCAGCAGGTCACGTTTCGGTAACTGAAGGCTTGGACAGCATTCGATACCCTTGCGTCACCAGTGTCTCGAACGATTTTTGAAGCTCATCGTCAAGACACTGCCGCATGCTCAGCTTTGCTCGCGCGAGTATCGCAAGGCAAGCTGAGAGCCGGCTGAGATAGCTGGCGCGTTTCGACACAGAACTTTCATTGCTTATCCTGCGGCTCCTATTTCCACGAAACTGGTGGTTCTGACTAACTCAGCGTCAAGCGACTGTCTCCACTGTTGCGATCTGTAGTGGCGCTCGCCTCGTCTCGCTTGGACCTCATGCTCATGGGAACTACAAGGCGACTGGCTTGGGTTTGCATACACGTGCGATCAAGTTGCGGCGTGGACGGCTGTGTTCATCGCAGCGCCAGTACTCTAGCAAGTTAGCACTTGTTGCAATACCCACTTGTGTAAAAAAGAAGCATTCAATTGATATAGGTCGAAACGGCACCGCCAGTTTGGCGGTAAAAGAAAAGGCTGCCATCGGGTAGCGATAGCTATCGGATTGCTTGCTCATGCTGGCTGCGACATCTGGTTTCCGTCGACGCTGCAGAGTTGCACGAAGGGCCAGCGCTTGACATTGGAGTCTGTACTTTATGACAGGTGTGGCCATCCACTTCACTTGCTGAGCCGTAAGCACCCGTTCGCAGGAAAAAACACCATAAAGAAAATTTTGGAACTTATTGCAGCCAGCCAACTCTAAGCTTAGAGTGCCTCGAGGAAATTAACGCCGAAAAAAAATTTTGGTCGATTCCTGCAGAGCAGATGCACATTGTGTAGCAGGCACTGCAGACCAAATCCTACGCGGAGTTAGTTTATTAAAGTGTCTCTGGCCGAGTTTATCGTTGAGGTACGGTCAGTGACGACAGAACGCGAACGTGATCAATTGTTGGTCGAACGCGTCCAAGCCGGTGACAGGCAGGCATTTGACTTGCTTGTAGCGAAGTATCAGCGCCGGCTCATGCGTCTTATTTTGCGTTTGATACACGACCGTGCAGAGGCTGAGGACGTTGTCCAGGACACGTTTATCAAGGCCTTTCGTGCATTGCGTCATTTCCGCAACGATTCGGCATTTTACAGTTGGCTATACCGGATCGGAATCAACACTGCAAAGACGTATCTCAACGTGCAGAGAAGGCGTGAACCAATAGCAACTGAAGCAGATATAAAACAAGGAGAAAATTTTTACGAGGCGGTAAGCTTGCACGACATTAATACACCTGAGTCAGTGTTAGCGAGCAAGCAAATCGCGCGCACCGTCAATGCTACAGTGGATGCACTACCCCTGGAGTTACGGACGACTATTCTTTTGCGAGAGATTGATGGTTTAAGTTATGAGGAAATCGCTGAGGTGATGTTGTGTCCAATTGGTACTGTGCGCAGCCGAATTTTCAGGGCGCGTGAACTAATCGCGAAAAAATTAAAGCCACTGCTGGATTTTCCGGACAATTGGGTTCGCAGGGATTGAGGGGTACTGTAAAAAATGGGCAACATGCATTGAAATCGACGAAGTTACGGCGCGTAAATTATATCGGGCGACGTAAGAGAAAGTAGCAGGAACTGCGTCGTTACGGATACCACGCTTATAAATACATACCCACATTAAAATTATTACACAGCATATTGGAAGATTTTATGGACGAAAACAGGAAAAACCGTGAACGTATATCTGCCTTTAGCGATGGCGCATTGTCGACTGAAGACCACATACTTGCCCAGTTAGCTTTGCGTACCCCCGAAGGTACTGAAGCATGGGAGGTCTATCGCCTTATCGGCCATGTGATGAGGACGAGCGTGTGTTTCCAGCTCTCTCTCGAGTTCGCAGCGCGCATGAGAAGCCGACTGGCTGCCGAACTTCTTCCTGTACACAGCCTCACTTCTGAATTTGAAGCCGCAAAATCAGTCATGGTCGGCGACCACGTAACCTTGCGCTGACGCTCGAATCTATTTCCATGCATCATAATTGAACTGTGCAGGGAAATATCAAAATGTAAGAACTCATCATGGAGGATCTTATGGTCGCGTCCGTCTTTCCAGGCGCTGCACTTTATATGCGAGCATCAACCGAACGTCAAATATATTCTACGGCTCATCAGGAATCAGCTCTAAAGGAGTATGCGAAACAACATGGCTTTGAGGTCATCGCAGAATATCGTGACGAGGGCAGAAGCGGATTAACGCTTGAAGGGCGCGAGGGACTGCTTAGCCTGCTTAACGACATTCAGTCGGGACAAGCTAGCTACGTTACAGTACTTGTGTACGATGTGAGCCGCTGGGGCCGGTTCCAAGACGTTGATGAGAGCGCATATTATGAGTATGCGTGTCGTAAAGAAGGCATTTCCGTCACTTACTGTGCAGAGCCATTCACGAATGATGGGTCACCGCTCGCAACTCTACTTAAAGGGCTAAAGCGCGTAATGGCGGCAGAGTATAGCCGGGAGTTGTCGAGAAAAGTTTTCAATGCCCACTGTCGCCTAACAGCTGACGGTTATAAACAAGGTGGTACAGCCGGATATGGTCTTCGGCGGCAATGTCAGTCAAATGATGGAAGTATTCGTAGAACGCTCGAGATGGGCGAGCGCAAACATTTGCCAACCGAGCGGGTTGGTTTGATTCTCGGACCTGATGAAGAAGTTGCTGTAGTGCGCAGGATCTTTGAAATGTGCACTAATAAACATATGACTGATATGAAGATTGCTGAAACCCTCAACGCCGAGGGCCTTAGAAACCAAAACGGTAGATTATGGAATTACCGTACTATCAAGGAAATACTAACTAACGAAAAATATGCGGGCAATCTGGTTTTTAATCGCTACACGAGGCGACTTGGAAGCCCCAGGCGCGCCAATGAGGTCGACAAGTGGATTACTGTGAAAGGTGCGTTGCCTAGTATTGTTAGTATGGAGGTATTCGATCAGGCTAGACACGTTCGGCTACGACGCGCCAGACGCTGGACTGACGACGAAATATGGGAAGGTTTGGATGAGATTGTCGAAAAGCATGGGACAATTTCAGTAGATCTAGTAGAAGAAAGTGATCTTCCATTGGAAATGCGTTACGCGGGGCACTTTCGAGGCTTAGTTAACACCGTTGCAGCTGCTGGCCTTGCTGGGCCTTCGTTGTTTCATTCAACAATGGTTCGCCGTAAGCTTCTAGTTGTTACAAAACAGATGGCAAACGAGATGAAGCGATGTGCAATAGAGACGAGCATAAATATTGAAAAAGTCTCTACGCTTACTTATCAGATAAATGGCTCTACAGTGCACTTGCTATGCACCAAGTGCCGCCACGGGAAACGTTATCCGCGCTGGAAAGTCACGCTGCGCTACTGCCCAGCAGCAGACTTTGTGCTTTGGGTACGCATGAATGAAAATAATGACGAGATCGCGCAAATCTATTTGTTGCCTGTTCAGGAATTTTCGACGTATAAGTGCCTTTGGCCGTCAACGCATACACTCCACTTCTACCAGCGATTTGGATATGCTTCCCTACGTCAACTTTGGAAAGAAAAGTTGACGAATAATCAAGACATGAAATCAAACGAGTGTGCCAACCAAAGCGCTACTGGAGAAGTTGAAGCTGGCACGCCCACTGGACGGCGCAAATGAAAAACTCTCAAAATAGCGTAGCGATTTACGATGCAGAAATGTAGCGTTGGTTGATTTCCTCGATCGTCTGCTAAGGGTCGATTTCGGGTATGCGTTAGAACTGTAATGTCCGCATAGGTCGGTTGGAAGCATACCTCCTAGTCTTGGCATAATTTGCGCTATCTTGCCTGCACGCCCTTAGGTTGCAATGTCGCTAAGCATTACTGCCTCTGTTTTCACGCGTGCGTCCCACTTTCGCCTAACTCGATACTCTTTGGCATTCCCCCACCAGCGCGGACACTTTCGATAGGTATGATGTCCCTATCGGAGGAGTTACATGGCACGTGAAAGACGGTTGTTTTCAGAAGAGTTCAAGCGCGAGGCAGTCAAGCTGGTAGGCCAGCCTGGTGCAAGCAAGGCGGCGATCGCCCGCGACCTTGGCATTGGCGCCAATTTGCTGGGGCGGTGGTGCAGAGACGCCAACGTGGATGCAGAGGTTACGGGCGGGGGCGAGAAGGTATCGACCCAGGAATATGAGCGCATGCGGCGCGAGCTGGCAAAGGTCAAGACGGAGCGCGACATCTTAAAAAAGGCGCTCGGCTACTTCGCAGCCGACCTCAAGTGAAGTACGGCTTCATCGCCAAATATAGAGCCATCTGGCCAACGCGAACGATGTGTCGTCTGCTTGGTGTGTCGAGCAGTGGTTTTTACGACTGGCTCGGCCGACCAATAAGTGCGCATGAACGTGAGAATGCGCAGCTCCTCAAGGCGAT
Source organism: Massilia litorea (assembly GCF_015101885.1). Classification (NCBI taxonomy): domain Bacteria; kingdom Pseudomonadati; phylum Pseudomonadota; class Betaproteobacteria; order Burkholderiales; family Oxalobacteraceae; genus Massilia; species Massilia litorea. The sequence goes on along the minus strand of NZ_CP062942.1, from coordinate 134,156 downwards.
CAAGCACAGCCACGAAGCCAGCGATGGCACATACGGTTCGCCGCGCGTAGTGCGAGACCTTATCGATGCTGGCTTTGCCTGCAGTGAGAACCGCGTGGCACGGCTGATGAAAGCTGCCGGCATCAAGGCCCGCCACAAGCGTCGCCGCGCACCTGGGCAGCTCGATTCGCCAGTCCACGCCATCGCGCCGAACCTGCTGGACCGGCAATTTGAAGCGCCAGGCCCGAACCAGAAATGGGCTGCTGACTTTACTTACGTATGGACTGGCGAAGGCTGGCTGTTTGTCGCTGTCGTCCTTGACCTGTACTCGCGGCGTGTGGTGGGCTGGTCGATGCAACCGACCATGACAGCGCAGCTGGTAATGGATGCCCTGCTGATGGCCATCTTCCGCCGCGGCCGGCCTCGGGCAGTATTGCATCACTCGGACCAGGGCTCGCAATACACCAGCGAAGACTTCCAGCGCTTGCTCGAATCGCACGGCATCGTTTGCAGCATGAGCCGTCGCGGCAACTGCTGGGACAACGCTGCAATGGAAAGCTTCTTTTCGACGCTGAAAACCGAGCGGCTGAGCAAAAAGCACTACCGGACCAGGGATGATTTACGGGCAGACGTGTTCGACTATATCGAAAGGTTCTACAATCCACGCCGGCGTCATTCCACTCTCGGGTATATCAGCCCGGTACAGTTTGAAAACCTAAAATGCGCCTAACGGAAGTGTCCGTGACGATGGGGGAAGGCCACTTCTTACTCTACAGGTCTCGCCGGTAGCTCAACAAGGAGCGCACGCGTGTCATCAAGCCAGCCAATTCAGGCCGCAATTTATGTGCGGATGTCAACCGAGAGCCAAAACTACTCAACCGATCATCAGCGCGCAAAAATCCACGAGTACGCGCTTAGCAAACGCATTGAGGTTGTACGCGAGTACGTGGACGAGGGTAAGAGCGGACTCGATATCCGGCGCCGTACAGGGCTAAGGAGCCTGATCGATGACGTGCAATCGGGAAATGCCGACTTTCAGCTGATCATCGTTTACGACGTGAGCCGCTGGGGTAGGTTCCAAGACGTTGACGAAGCGGCTTACCACGAGCATACGTGTCGTCGTGCTGGCATCAAGGTGGTCTACAGCGGTGAGCAATTTTCTGACGATGCAACACCACTTGGTGCGTTAATGAAGAGCATCAAGCGAATGATGGCCGCGGAGTATAGCCGGGAGCTCTCGACAAAGACCTTCAACGCGCAATGTCGCTTCACCGAGATCGGATTCAAGCAAGGTGGCCATGCCGGTTATGGCCTCAGACGCTTAGCCCTGACGAAGGATGGGACACCACGCCGGGTACTCGAATACGGTGAGGCAAAGGGAGCTGTCACTGACCGGGTCATACTCATCCCGGGCCCGGCGCACGAGGCAATAACAATCCGGCGCGTCTATGCCCTCTACCTGGAACAAAAGCTCAGCGAGCCAGCTATTGCCCGGCTACTGAACGCTGAGGGCATCGCCAGCGAGTTTGACAGACCCTGGACCCACTCGATGGTCAATTCACTGCTGACTAACCTGAAGTATTGCGGAACGTTGGCGTTCAACAGGAAGTCATGCAAGCTATCGAGTCGGCGCAAGTCCAATCCTCATGCAGAGTGGGTCGTGAATGAAGGTGCCGTCGAGCCCCTGATCTCTTTATCGTTATTCGCTCAAGCGCGAGATGAGCGAGCCAGGCGCGTGCGTCGCTACACCCTGGACGAGTTGCTCGTCCTCCTGCAGAGGTGTCACGAAACGCACGGCAGGGTGAACGCGAAGATCATCGCGGCGGATCCGTCCATGCCAGACCCTCAGCTATTCGTGCGCGGCTTCGGCTCCCTTATCGCTGCATATGATGCGGCTGGGCTTATCCCCTGCCCATCCCACGTTTTCGTCGAAACGAAAAAGCTCATCGCAGCGAAGCTGCGTGACCTATTTGCAGAGGTAAAGAGACTCGCACTATCCTCTGGCGCTACCGTACATGAGGTCAAAGCGCCGCACACTTTGGTCATCAACCAGTGTGTTCGGGTCCGAATAGAAATTGCGACTCGACGTAGGCCGAAGAGAGGCTTGGTAAATTGGAGAGTCATGCCGTTGCTAGATGCCGACTTCGTCCTTACGGCACGGCTCCACGGTGACACACATGAGCTTATTGATTACTTCCTGATTCCGGCAGTGAAACTCGCGAACGGTCCGCTCTATTTGAAAGAGTCGAACCTTGAGCGCCTCGCCGAATTACGATACCTGTCCCTGGCGTCAATGTTCGGCCCGTAAGCCAGTTCGACGCACAGCCTGAAGCGCAACATACCGACATCAGCATTAGTGAGGAGTTCCGCCATGGCCCGGCTTGTTTCCCGTGGCGCCGCACTGTACGTGCGAGCGTCGACTGAGCATCAGAATTACTCGACAGACCATCAAGAGTCGGCCCTACGAGAATATGCAGTTCAGCACGATTTCGAAGTCATTGCTATTTATCGTGACGAAGGGCGAAGCGGATTGACTCTCAACAGACGCAACGGGCTTCTACAGCTACTTAACGACGTACAGTCCGGTCAAGCCGGCTATGTTGCCGTTCTTGTGTACGACGTAAGCCGCTGGGGACGGTTTCAGGACGTCGATGAAAGTGCCTATTACGAATATGCATGCCGGAAAGCCGGCATCATGATTTCGTATTGCGCTGAGCCGTTCACGAACGACGGGTCACCCTTGGCGACACTGCTCAAGGGACTGAAGCGCGCAATGGCTGCCGAGTACAGTCGGGAGCTATCGGCGAAGGTCTTTCGGGCGCAATGCCGGCTTACCGCAGCTGGCTACAAACAAGGTGGTTCGGCTGGGTATGGGCTTAGACGTCAGTGTCACTCGGCAGATGGACTGACGCTCCGAACACTCGAGATTGGCGAACGAAAAAGCCTGCCTACTGATCGGGTGGGTTTCGTTCTTGGGCCTAGTGAAGAGGTCGCTGTTGTCTGCAGGATCTTCGACATGTGCACGGATAGGGAGATGCCTGACACCAAGATTGCAGAGATACTCAATGCTGAGGGCTTAACGAATCAATTCGGCAGGACTTGGTCTGCCCACAACGTCAAGGGGATACTTACGAACGAGAAGTATGCCGGTACTCTTATCTTTAACCGCAGTACACAGCGCTTGCGAAGCTCCCGCCGCCCGAACGACACAGACAAATGGGTAAGGGTCGAGGATGCTTTTCCAGGCATTGTCAGCAATGAGATGTTTAACAAGACCAAACAGGTGCGACTATGCCGCGGAAAGCACTGGACCGACGACGAGATGCTCGACGGTCTGCGAGAGATCCTTGTTGAGCATGGCAACGTTTCCGCGGATCTCATCGATAACAGTTGTCTCCCGTCAGCAAAGTCGTATGCGCTGCGTTTTCGAGGATTAGTTGCCGCATACGAGGCTGCTGGGGTGTCTGGTCCATCATTGTCCCGCGCGACGATCGCCCGATTCAGAATTCGCTGCGTGACCAAAGACATGGCAATTGAACTGGAACGTTGTGCGCTTCGGGCAAAGGCAAAAGTAGAGCAATTGACGACGCGGACATATCGGATCAACGGTGTCATCGTGCGCTTGTTATGCACCAGGTGCCGGTATGAGCGTAGCCACCCTTGCTGGAAAGTCACCGTGCGGCACTCGCCGCCGGCTGACTTCGTCGTTTGGATTCGTATGAACGAGGCCAACGAAGAGGTGGCGCAGATCTATTTACTGCCTGTCCAAAGCTTCCCCGAGCATCAGTACCTTTGGCCATCAACACGCACACTGCTCAGATACCAGCAGTTTGCGTATGCCTCAATGTCTCGCGTATTTGGACTTGACTAGTAAGAAGCACCTATCAGAAATGATAGCTCGGAACCCATTACTCGGCGCTAGGATCTGAGCCATGTCTAGCTTGGGAGCGAAACCATGTGTGCATTGTTCAGTACTGTCCGTTTCGAGGTACCTCATCCATACGAAGTGCTTGCCGAGCGGGCATCGATCGAACCTGTATTGTAAGGCTGCTCGTACTTTGATTCGTCGGCCAGTTACAGGATTTCGAGTGCGGGAAATATCTGGAGGTACATGTGGCAACTTCTATCTTTGTTAGAACCGTCGAAAGGTCAATCGACGCCCAAGAGTTTGCATTTCTGTACATACACCCTGCACCAAGTGAACTCGATTCGTCTAGCGCGCCCCGGGTCGTACTTGGTCCTCGAGGACGCGTTCTCTGAATCGCCACGACTGTCGTAGACACTCCTGAGCGATAATGTCGGGCAGAAGAAGAAGGTATGAGTGGAAAGCTGTACACAGAGGAACTCAAGATTGCGGCGGTCAAGCAGGTGGCGCTGGGCGGCCACCCAGCGAGCGAAGTAGCTGCACGGGTCGGGATAAGCGTTCCGCAACCTATACGCTTGGAGCGTGCCCAACCGGGCTTTCACTCGGTGAAGCCAGTAAAGGCCCTGCGGCCGCTATCGCGTTATCGAATCGACATTATGGCTTCTATTGTCGATTTAGTTCGCTAATGTTGAGTTGTCTAACGCTAAAGCCATCCTGCCTCAACGCGTTCAAGCGCTCGTCGAATGTGTTGCTAAAGGTGCGTGACCCGGGGCTTTCGAACTTTCACGTGAAACGTTGCAATATCTGCTTTGGATCGGTTACACACGGCGGGGCTAGTTCGGTAGTCAGGAGCGCTCGCTCAGCTGCAGCTGCGCCGAGCAACATGTAGAGCATTTAGAAAGAGCTTTACGTACGGCAGCACGTATTTAGAAGACAGCTGCCTGCGCTCACGCAATCGCCGGCGCTAGATTAGGCCTATCGTCAAGCGACGATCGAACGCACAGACATGCTTCCTGCCAGCCGAGTTGACCCGGTCTTGATTCTTCTCCCTATCGTCAACCACATGGAGGCCGCTTGGGCCTTAGCGGCTAACGGTTTACCACTTGAAGTAGCGGCACGGGTGCTGGCCACGCACGCAGAGCGGCGCGCTATGTTGCAGCACCAGTGCATCTGGTCTGACCTTGGCGACGAAAACCGGTTTTGAATACCGCTCCTCAGGTTCACTCAACTGAAACGACCGCCCACTGCACCGACTTCATATCCCCAACCATCCCGCCATCGCCACTGGCAACCGCATCATTTCCCGATTGTCCAGCTCTGGGATTAAACATATTTAGCAAAAGGATCTGAAGGACGTTGGCGTTGCCGCTATCATTTGCCAGTATCACCAGTTGCGATCCGAGACCTTGAGTGCACTTCCCTGACCCTTGCGACAGAAAATCGTTGGGATCACAACTCCATGTATTGTCTAAGCCAATGGGGTCGAGGAGCGTGAGCACCGCCATATCTTGGCCGTACGTCAGCGTGAGCTTCATTTGGTTCTGGTGCAAATTATGGATGAGGGGATGCTGACTGAGTAGGATGTTCCGTCAGCTCAAGCGGCCAGGACAGCCGCCCAGATTTCGGACGGAGTCTCCCCATGAGTGGTCAGAGCAGGCAGGTCAAACTGGCGTTTGCGAATGCGATGCATCAGCTCAACACTACGGATTGTGATGGCAGCGGAAGCGAAGCTTTTCAGACCCAGCATGACACCCAACTTCGACTTAACACTGCAGTCGTCTTGCTCGATCGGGTTGTTTAGGTATTTCGATGAGCGAAGCTTCGTCAGGTCGGCAAGCTTGCCCTGCCGTTGGAGTTCGCGAACGGCACGATGGGAAGCGGCATAACCGTCGAGCGTAATTGTCTCGGGAGACCGCCTTGAGAACGTATCGCTTTGCGAAAGAAAGCCTCGGCCGAGGCGACGTCGCGTCGCGGGCTGAGCCGGAAGTCGACTGTCTTGCCCGAAGCATCGACAGCCCGGTAGAGATAAGCCCACTGGCCCCGGATCGTCACGTAGGTCTCGTCCACTCGCCAAGAGGTGCCAACCGGCGCCGCGAAGCGGCTCCAGCGTTTGTCGAATTCCGGCGCATACCGCTGAACCCAGCGAAGGATTGTCGTGTGGGAGATCGACAGGCTCCTGCCCGACGGCATACTGGTTTGGTGGGTGCGCTTTGCATTCTGGCGCAGCATGCGTGCCGCAGCCTGTTGGTACGCAGATCGTCGACCACGAGCGGGACCTCAAGGTGTGATGTTTGCCAGGGTCAGTACCGCACGTAAACGATCGGAGTAAAAGGGCAGATATGTTGACAATGCTCGCAGGCGGCTTGATGCGGTGGCCCAAGGGCCTCTGTCCGAAGACGCTTGCTCGCGTATAGCCGCCCATCTGCCGACTCACCGTTGATCGACAAGAAGTGGACGAATGAGCATAAGTGACCGCGCAGCGCCCGCGGGCTTCTCTGCGCCATTAAGGCTGACATACCTTTTTTGGCTACACCTCGTGTGAACTCAGCCGCAGCAGCGTGCGGCGTACTGCCGTGGCCTCCTCGAATGAATGAAAGCAGGTATTTGGCAGCATGTTCATGAAGCACGACCAAATCACATGGGCCAGCGTCGGCGCTTCAAGCGTGTCGTCAACGGCTGGCGGCGAGCATAATGAGTTTTGTTGGCGTTCTCGAACTGCAGATGAAAAGAGGGCCACGGAAGGTTATAAGCAGCTTATAAGCGGTGGTACACGGGCCTTTACGTGAACGGAATCCTACGGGTGGATTTATAAGCTGCTTATAACAGGGCCCGGACGATTGAGGTTAAAGCGTCCAGGCGAAGCAAATCAATCTTCGACCACCACGGCAGGATCCCCGCCCAGCTTGGCGGTGTGCCAAGAGCTTTACAGTAGCGTCCGGCGCACTTATCGCATAGCGCCGGAGCGCCGTAGGCGACCCATCACAAAAGATGCTTCATGCAAACGATTTGGCCAACTTGCCGGACGCATCATCTACTGTGATACGAAGCAATTGCAGTACACCAACGGGAAAACTTTATTCTGGCGGCGTGATGATTGCCTACCGTGCGGAACACGGATGTACGGATTCCACCCCAGCCCGCAGAGCGCTCTCAGCATCAGGAACGCTCCTCACACCCATGGCCGGGCGGTTATATAACCATCGGTAGTACAGCCTGCATGAGTGTGTCCTGATATACATTGACGGATTGTCCCGCTTTATAAGCAGCTTATATCAAGGCTCGTTTGTGAAGAAAAGGGGTGGTTAGACCCTTGGAAGAAGGGCCGACCACTAGTACTACCCTCCATCATCAACGCCGTAGCAGGCGCAAACGCCTATCGCCCGCCACGTGAGCACACCACGTTTACCCACTCGATGTTGGTCGAGGCGGCAGGAAGATGTTGTATCGGAGCGTCTATCAATCGATTAACAGGCGTGACCCACATAGAGACCGTCTGCGTAATCGGACCAGGACGTTTCGACGCCTCAGGCCGACGGCATCCTGAGCCCGTAAGCCTTCCCGTGAACGGAATCCGAGCACTACATTTATAAGCTGCTTATAACAAGTGACGACTGGGAGGTAGTCGGTATCAGGGATTCAGGCAAAGCGTGCCGCGAATCGTTGACCAACACAGAGGATTTCCAGCCAATCGTGGCCGTGTGCCAATAATTGACAGCGCCGGTAGGTCTATCATAGCTAACTATAGAGCCTTCATACATCAAACATGCCATGAACTGCTCCATACGGGCGGTTCGGTTAGCTAGTCGGACGCATCGCCTACCGTGATGCCAAGCAAACGTAAGACACCAGCCGGAGGACTCTGACAGTGTGATGGCGCGTGCCATCTGTAACCCGAACGTACGGATTCCAGCCAGCCCGTAGAGTGCACACAGTATCAAAGGAACGATCCTAGCGTCCGTGCCGAGGCGGTTGTACAACCGCGGCATAGCAAGCTTCCATAAGTGTGGCCTGTATGAATTGGCACATGGTCCCGCTTTATAAGCAGCTTATATCACGACTCGTATTGTCCAGAAAAGAGCCGGTTAAACTTTGGAGGACCGGCTGCACCACTACCACTACTACCCTGCTACCTCATTGATGAACCATGGGCAGGGACCATCACCAACGGCGTCATCACAGCACGTCCAAGCGTTCGACGTCGTGCGAGACAGCTGGAAGATGTTATATCTGAACGTCCGTAACTTGATTTAACAGCCGTTACCCGTATATAGAGACCGCCTGCGTTAACCCGACAATCACGTTTCGACGTCCCGGGCCGGTGTCGTCGAGCGTTTCCATAAAGGCTGAGGTAGACCGAACTTTGGCCAGGGAAGCAGATAGGACGCATGCTGGTCCATCACTACATCATGGGTCTTGCTCCATACGACTGTTACTGTCTTTTCATCGCGTGACGAACCTGGGCCGATGTACCGGGGATAACCCATCGTTCCAAGAGCCGTGTGCAGATCTTCTGATCGGGCAATGCTCTCGCAGTGCTTCGCCTCTTCCCTGACTAGGAAAGCGTCTCGTCCGGCAACAGCAAATGTGTGACCTGTGCGTGAGAGCGCACTCCCTTAGACCGCCTGGTGCAACTTCTCTGCCTGCGCACCTGCCCCTGGCGGTGGAAACAGACCACCAACAAGCGCCCGCTTGTGGCCCGGTCAGCGTGATTCTACTCCCTGACTGGTCTCACCTTTGGCGTGATGTTTCTCCCACGACTATTCCGATTCACACCATGCCCGCAGCCGTTCCGCTTACAACGGGCACGTCGCAAGAGCAGATTCGTATGATCCGGCCCTGACCGGCCTTGCAAAACCAAGCCCCTCATACCATAGGAGTGCTAGGACGACAGGACGAGGTTCTGGTCACTGTCCAGCGTTACACGTCCCTGAGGGAGCTCACCATTCGAAACAGCGACCGCATCGATGCTTTGGACCTCATCCGTCGATAAGCGAGGCGAACCAGTTGGCATACCGGCCTGGGGGTATGACGGTGTTATCACTGTCTCGGCATGTCGTTCGGCACACTACGGATAGCACACGACTTACGCGCAGCCGAGGTGACCAGGCGAGGTCGATTTACCCTTGCTCCACGTGGACACTCACCTTTCGAATCGACCAGCGCTTCTAAGAGCGCGTTTTTCCGCCAGCTCTTGGAAAACCTCGGCCAACCATCCGCAGGGTGCGCCACACCGCCTGTACGGCCTTTGCGCAGCCGGCGTGACCTTCGCCGTCCGGCGTTACTCCCTGTAGACACTCACCTTTCGTACCGGATCGGGATTCGACCTCTATTCATTCTCTCCATCAGCCCGTGTTACGTATCAGCCGGCACCTTGTCATGCCGGCACCTTCGACCGACACATCTGCGTCGGCTCTCTGGAGAAAATCACGGGGAATGCGTGGAACGCTTGTTAGGCTCACCGAACCACCACTGCAGACGATAATCATCCTTCGTCCGTGAATGATGGGCTGCACGGTGACGACGAGACGGGTCGGGAAGGGTAGCCAATACGTGCGCTGGATTGGACGCGGCAGCGTACGGGCGGACGCCGTGCACCTGTGACCGACAACTGCACCTGTCGGTTCAGGCGTCTGCGGCTCGGGCCGATCGCCAAATGCTGCTTGTATGGCTGTGACGGTTCGCCGGTACACATCCTGGAAGCGCCGCCTGCGCGGCTTCACATCCGGTGCGCCAGGCTGCGCGATCCATAACAAAAGGGCGCCAAAGGCGCCCTTGGGTAACTGTCGTCGAGCGTTGCCCAGCATGCGCCGCACATACCTGGGTAGCCCGCGGCGACATACGGTCAGTCCGATGTCTTGCCTGATTTTTGCTTTTTAGGCAACTCGAGCGTCACGGCGAATTCTCGCAAGGCCGCCAGGGCGCTTTGCAGGGCCAGTTCGACATCGACGCCGTCCTCGACCTGGATTACGATGTCGCGCGACTTGACCTGAACCTGAAAGGCCGATTCACCGTTCTTGTCGTTGATGGTACGCGGAGCGGAAGCCTTCACGCGGACGCGCTTGGCCTCGAAGGGCTTCAGTAATACCGCGCGTAGTTCCGACTGATCCATTTGAGGCGTGTCAATCAGCGCCTCGACCGCACGGATGATCGTCGCTTCGCCAGACGGATGCTTGGCCAGGGCTTCCTTGATGACACGCGCCTTACGATAGGTGATCAGCTCCGGGTACTTCGCCATCAGTTCCAGCAAGGGCTGAGGCAGATCGAACAAGCTCAGGCATTGAGAGACGCGCGCTTGCGTGCAGCCGAACACCGTAGCAACGCCTGACTGGGTCGACGCATAGCCCTCTTTGAGTGCTGTTTGATAAGCTAAGCCGCGTTCGTAATCGGATAGTTTGACGTTGCTCTCGTTGTGCACCAGGGTCGCGAGACAGGCTTCCCGGTCCGAAAAAGTGGCGACGCGGGCATCCAGCTCGGACCAGCCTACCAGTCGCGCGGCTCGGACGCGGCGGTGGCCGGCGATGAGCTCATACTTCCCGCCGTCGAGCTGTCGAACCGTAATCGGTTCATCTTGCCCACGTCCCTTCAAGGTCTCGCCCAGCAATTGCAGTTCGGACTCGTCGTATTTCTTGCGTGGTTGATAGGGAGAGTCGACGATCAAATGCAGCGGAATGCGCCGGGTGGGGATGACACCGCCATCGTCCGGGCTGGGCGCACGCGGTGGTTCAGGTGCCACAGGGCTTCCCGATGGCTGGTTATCGCTTAGCAAGTCGTTCAAGGATTTCGACGGGCCGCTCGGAAGGTCGTTCATGTGCATCGGCGCCGCGGCGCGAGGGACGGCGCGCAGGCGTTCGGCCAAGGAAGCGTTAAAGTCCGCTTCTGATTGCTGGTGTTTCGTCACAGATTCTCCATTTTCAAGAATGACCGGCGTCGTTTAGGCGACGCGCAAGCCGTCTTTCTGAGCACTCGCATTCAACATCGCCATGCGCTCGACCAACTCGCGGGTTGCCGCCCGCAGCTCGTCGGCGGACGTGCTTGTCGGCCGGGCCAAGGCCAGGGGCAGGCCATCGTCGTCGTCGAGTACCTTTTTGAATTCCTCACTGGAACTGATCTGATTGTCCATCCAGGCTTCCGGATATTTACTCGTGAGCGCAATGACCTGGGCGGCGACACGTACCCGCTTCGCGTCGAAGAAATTGCCGAGTACCGACAGCTGGGGGAACTTGCTATACGTGTTCTTCATCTCACCGATCACGTCGGCCAGGTAGGACACTGACTTCGTGCTGTAGCGTTCCATCGATACGGGAGCGACGGCAAAGTCGCTGGCTAACAAGGCCCCGCGTGTAGTCTGGTTTTTTGCCGGAGGGGCATCAAACATGACGATGTCGTACTGGGATAGGTCCAGGTTCGGATTACGGCCCGACAGGCCTTCGTCGAGCCAGCGTGCGATCGCCAACTCGGGTTTCTTCCCCATGATTGCGTCGACGGTGAACAGCGCCTCCAGCCGGTCGAGCGTGACTTCGGACGGAATCAGGTGCGGCCCGTTCTCGCCAAAAGGTTTTTTGATGACCTTGGCCAGCGGCTGTACTGACCCATTTTGTTGCCACTGCGGCAGTAGATGTCCCAGGTGATACTCCACGCAGGTTGATTGCGGCAGCCCAGCGGTTGCGGCCTCTTCGGGAGTGAGTTCGGGGTCGTAACCAAACGAGATTGTCAGATTTGCCTGGAAATCGAGATCGATTACCAGTACCCGCAAGCCCAACAGGGCGAGAATACAAGCGATATTCGAACTGATGGTGGTCTTGCCCACCCCACCTTTGGGTGCGTATACCGTCAATATACGCTTGGTCTTGGGCGTCAAACCATACTTACGCCCGCGGTGCGCCGCCAGGTCGAACACGTTCTCGACTGTAAAAATCCTCGTCTTGGGTCCGCTTCCGCCCTGGCGTTCAATTTGCAGGCCTGCTTCGTCGGCGTCGCGACGTACAGAGTCGACACTGATGCCAAGCAGCTTGGCCACCCCTTGTACCTTGAATGTCTTGCGTCCCAAGTCAGTCTCCCGAATGTTGATCCTACAATTTTCTCCTAGAAAGACGGTTCGATGCAAGGAAAAGATATCGATATCAAAGGAAAGCCTTGCAACACGTAATGCGCACGTTGTTGACACGTTTTCCTCGCAGGCGACTTTTTATATCGCTCTACCTTCTTTAGGTGAGACGCCACAGGGAGTCAAGGGTGCCGCAACATTGGTGAGGGACGAGGAACGTTACCGGTAACCCCGGCGTAGATTATTGGCCAAACATTTTGGTTCAAAAGGACTGTCCTGATGGTGGTGACGCCAAGGTGAGCCTTTACAGGGAGCGGGTGGTAGCGCCAGCATGGGCCTTTCGAGGGCACTCGTGGAACCGCTCCGCGCGTAGCCTGATTAGGTGAACTTCAACAGGGACGACAGCCAATGTACGGGTTGGTGTTTAGTGATCGCGAAGTCGACTCGAAGGAAGAGATTCCGTCTCCAAAGGCGAGGCACAACAGGGCGTTGTGCTTGCCGGGTCTGTCTAGCACCTTGGGGGGCGTACGGTGAGCCGATACAGGGACGCTTCGCCTGGTTTCTGTCATCGCGTGGATATGACCTACCCGGATCACCGATGACGCGGCATGACGCATTTTGCGTCAGTCGGTGTGATACCGCGTCGATTTTCGGTGCTATCGGTTATGAGCGTTTTCGCAGGCGGATTGAGGGGTTTTGTTAGAAAAACAAAGTTAACCCCTGTTTACCTGTTTACGTCTGCTGAAAGCCAGCATGCATGCGGCTTGCGAGCGATCGAGGTGAGGTTGTACGGGGACCTGGGTGAGATTCTACGGGGATGTGGGTGAGCGCATGCAGGGATGTGGCCGTTGTTGGGTGAGGTCATGCAGGGAGCGAAGGTGAGCGGATTCAGGCACGCAAGGCCCTCCAGGTGAGAACGAACAGGGACCTTTCGGCAAGTCACGGTGAGTCTTCACAGGGAGCGTGGATCTAAGGTGAGGCGATACAGGGACATTTGCCTGGTTGACGTTTTGGTTGCATTGTCCGCATCTGCTTGCTGAGACGACGGTCAGCAGTTTTAGCACCCCGTTGTCTAAAGGTGAGATTGTTCAGGGACCTGTGTTTGGCAGGTTTCGATAGGTGAGTGTCTACGGGGATGAGCAATGGACGTGTTCCGATGCCACGTACGGTAGCGAGCACCGTGCCGTGCCGGGCACGTGTATATGCAGCCTATCCATGTAGGAGGTAACCAGCTGGACAGCAACGATGCGCCTGTTTCGCCCACTGCTAGTTAGCCGTGTCGTCGCATCGATTCCGCACTTCCAGATGTCCCGAGTCGACCAAGTGTGGTCTGGACTGTCTGGCTTTCACATCGTGACGTCCGCGTGGGTGCGTGTTGCTTCCCGACCTGACGGGCAACATGTCGCCGAGGTAGCCGTGCTGGTGTGGGACGGTTACTGGGAACAGCCTCGGTTGAACGCAGGCTTGTTGGTCTTCATCGTACTTGTAGCGTATAGGGTCTCATGTATTGAGAAGGTTTTATTTGAAAAACATAGTTAACCACTGTTTACCTGTTTACATGGCCTGAAAGCCGGTGTCCATGCGGGTTTCGGCGATTTGAGGTGAGATCCCACGGGCACTGGGGTGAGACTAGCCAGGGACGTGGGTGAGTCTGTGCGGGGACATGCTTACTGTAGAGTGAACGTATCCAGGGACCGGAGGTGAGTGGATTCAGGCAGGTACACCGCAAAAGGTGAGATCGCGCAGGGGTGTCGGTACGCTTCGGTGAGGCCGAACAGGGACGCCAATGGCAAAGGTGAGCTTTTACAGGGAGCAGTAGTGCCTGGTGACTGGTAGGAGAGGTTTCTTCGTTACTAGCGCGTATATTTTCAGGTTGCCCAGGGTGAGCGTGAGCAGGCCAAAGCCATATGCGACGTGTGCAAGGTGAGTGTCTACAGGGAGCGATGTGCAGACCATCGCCAGTCCACGACCGTGCGACGTCATCACCCGTCCCTTTGCCTGTGCGCGGAAGCGCGGCCGATGAGGTTATCGGGACGGACTGCGGTGCTGGTTTTGCAATTGGCGAGGGTAGCGTAGTCGCTGGCGGTAGTCTCCAGGGCGCTGGTGCCGGGCATTGCCGCCTGCTCGCTCCTTTGCAACACGATGCGTCATCACGACCTGCGCTTGTACTTCCTATCTCGACGGAGCGCGATTGTGCAGGGATAGGTTGACCGCGAAAAGTGCGCAAAGGTGAGCTTTTCTAGGAGCCACAACGCTGATGAAAAGGAAAGGTGAGGCGCTTCAGGGAGGTGACGATTCGTGTGTGGTTGTGCTCACCTGGCGAAGGTGAATATACTTGACTCACGTATGGTGACGCGTGCAATAATGCGTTTTGGCAATGACGTTGGCACGGCGTGACGGAGAAGGGGAGATGTAGATGGCGGAGAAGGCTCATGAGATGGCTGCCAGTACGAGCGATGTTGTCGACGTGGCCGTCAAGCCGACCGCACAGCGTTCAGAACTCGAGATCCGCAAGTCAAATGAGGCAATCGGACTGCGCGTCGTCTCCGGCCGCCTGACCCTTCTGAACCGTAAGGTGTTCAATGTCCTCATGTACCACGCTCAGCGTATTCGCAAGCTGGGACAGGACGCGCCGATCGACACGCCTGCCGCGCAAAAATATTTCTGGGTGCCGTTGTCGGTTCTGGCGCGCAACGCGAGTTACGATAGTCGGGACATGCAGTTTTTGCGTGAACAGATCTCCGAGATGCAGGACATCAAGCTTCTGCTCGAGACTGACCGTCAGTGGACCAGTGAGCGCCTGATCGCATCGGTGACTTTCGTGAATCCCAAGGGGCTACATAGCCGGACCGGTCAGGTATGGGTCGGCTTTGCGTTCCCTCCAGAAGTGCACGAGAGCGTCATGCAGCCAGAAACCTATACCCGGCTCAGCATTCATTACCAGGGGCTCCTGAGGTCCGGTACTGCCCTGGCCTTGTACGAACTGTGCCGGCGCTACGCGACCAATCCATCGAAATTGACGTCGACTTATCCGGTCGAGCATTGGTACGGTCTGTTGACTGGAAATCCGATGCCCGAGAAGCCGGAGGATTTACCCGAGTACAAATATTTCAAGCGCGATGTTCTCAAAAACGCGATCGCCGAGGTCAATCGGGTCACCGATATCGAAGTCGAGCTGATCGAGCATAAGCTTGGGCGTCGGGTCCAGCAGCTGCAGTTTCGTGTCGACTTCAAACCGGATACCCAGCAGGAGTCGAGTGCGCCGTTCACAATCGACCTGACCTTGCTGGAGAAGCTGATGGCGTTGGGCATGACCCAGCAGGAAGCGAGCAATGTCATTGGCGAGTATGCAGACGACAAGATCTATCAGGCGCTGGCTGTGGTCGCGGCCCGCATCGGCTCCGCCAATGGTGGCCCAGTCCATTCGAAAGTGGCTTACCTGCGCTGGGCCTTGAAGAGTGAAGCCAAGCTGCCGGACAAGAAAACGGAACCGCGGCTTAAGGCTGGCTCGGCGGCCGAAGGACCTACGTTGCTCGAGCGTTTTTTGAGTGCACGCGCCAAGCTCGCACTCGACGTCTTCAAGGAGATGGACGCCGATCAGCGTGCCACGACCTATGAACAGTTCCGGGCGCAGGCGACCGGTAAAGTGCCCGCACTCGACAAAGTACTCGAAAAAGGGGTGACGCGAACGGCCCTGAGCCTGTGGTATGCGGACGCGCTGTGGGGTGAGCCCACTGTCGAAAAATTGTCCCACTTTGCGGACAAAAACCAGGTCTTGATCTGACGTCATCGCAAGATGGCTGTGGTTCGAATGATCATAGGGGATGCGCCCGGTCCCCTGTATGTGCAGGCAGCTTATGCATTCAAGACAGCTCCTAAGATCTTGGACCCCTTGTCCGTCCGGTTAATTTCAACGGCAGATGCCGCCGTCCAGTGCCAGCTTCTTCACCTGAATGAACGGTGAGCCTGATCGGCCTCCAGAATAGCAACCGGCGCCAACGTTTATCGGCGGAGCGGGTCGACTGCAGTCGGCATCATCGCCACGATACGGTCAATCATTGCACGGATGTCGTCGATTCTCAGGTGGCTTTCGTTACGTAACAGTTGTTTGTATAACAGCGAGACGATCTGAAGCGAGTCAACCGCACGCACCGGAACGACTACAGCGGCACGGCCGCGCTGGATAAGCCGGAAAAAGTAATGCGAGTCCTGAAACTCAATCTGTAGCGACTTGTCGTGCTCGCGGCCGTGACCGTCGAAGCGGAGCGACCGGATCTTGTTCTCCAGCAGAGCCAGCACCTGGTAGGCCTCCTGCACCGTGAGCTGGACCACGATCTTGTTCGGCCAGTCGAACATCTTGCGGGCGCCGCCGCCAGCGAGGGCAACGGCGCCTTCGATATTGATCGTGTGCTTGCGCTCGGCCCTGGTGGTGGCCTCTGCGATACACAGCGCCGCCGCCGATGAAAAAATCTTAAAACTGTAGTACGGGGGATTCGCCGCTGGTGCCGGCGACGTGTCGGCTACCGCAGCTGCTGCGCCTAGCCCGGCCAGATAGCTCCGCGCGGCCGCGGCGCGGGGCGTGCGGGTGGCGACCGCCTCGATGGCGTCGAAGAACCGGCGCTGCTCCTTGCACGCGAGCGTGACGAGCTGGTCGACCGGCAGCTGGCCACCGATGCGCTGCAGGGTGGACCGGGTCTTCGCGTCGAGCACGCGCACGGTCGCCTCGAGCTCGTCGCGTTGCTGGCGATCGCCGGCGCCGAAAGCGATGAGCGCAGCTTCAAACCGTTTGCCAGCGCCGGAGCTGGCCAGCTCGAGCAGCTGGTCGCGCGAAAGCGCCGGCAGCCCGGCCGCGGCCAGGATGCTTGTGATTTCAGAGAGCTTCATCAGACTTCTTCTTCCTTGGCTTGGCCGTTTCGTAGATTTCGGCTGACCGTTCCAGCGCCAGGCCGAGATAGCCTATGACGTCGTTCTTCGTGCGGCCGTGCTCCTTCAATTGTTGCGCGGCGAACGTGTTTCGCAAGGTGCGCCCGCCGCTGCGGTTGACGTCGATGCCGGCCCGGGCGAAGGTCGCCTTCACCTGGCGCCAGAGCGTTACCTTGGACATCCGCTTGCCCTCAGCGTCGCCGGGAAAGACCAGGTCGCCCTTGAACAGGCGCTGTCCCTTGCTATCCTCGGCCAGTCGTTCGATGAGCCAGTGTCGCAGCGCGTCGGCGCCGTAGCCGTGGACGATGGTTTCGTGCTCGTAGCTGGTGGCGTGCTTGTCTTCTGGATTGATTTTCAGCCGGATGGGCAGAGGGCTGAACGAATCCTCGACCTCGCTCAGGTGCAGCCCGATCGCCTCAGCCACCTTCAGGCCCCCGAACAGCAGCGTTGCCTGTACCGCGTGGTCGCGCCGGCGCTTCCACGCTTTGGGCAGCCGTCCGGCCCGGTTCGCGCCTGGTGGTTCACGGGAGGGCAGGGCGGCCACGAATGCGTCGACCTGTTCAGGGGCTAGCGCTTCGGTGCCGACGTCCTGCGCGAGGTAGTGGTTGTCGGTAGCGAGCTTTGTGGCCGACGTTGCCGGGTTCGGGGCAATCTGCAGGTGGCTGTAACAGCGCTCGAGGAGGCGCAGATACCGTTCGGTGATCGCGCTGTTTTGCTCGCCGCGCCGGCGCAGCTGGCTGATGAAGCGCACCAGCTCCCGTTCTTCAACTTGGGAGAAGCGGCGGTTCTGGCCAGCGAGCCAGGCCGTGAATTTGCGGAACATGAAAATGTAGACCGCTGCCGACTTCGCGGAGATTGCCTCGGGCTCGGTCTCGCCAAGTCGCCGGCTGGTGCTGGCGAACGCTGGCGTCGTGACGAAGGCTTCGAAGGCCGCTAGTGGATTGTCGTCCCATGTTTTCGGGTCGGGCATAGGAACCTCGTTATTTGAACTCACCGCGGCGGCCGGACGGTGGGCGCCGAAGGCGCGAACCGCCAAGGGTTTTTTGATGTGGAATTCGCCAAGGATACCATAAGTGAAACTAACAGACAGGCAAGTTGCTTAACTCCAAGCGGGATGCGAACGCCGCTGGCTTCGGTCGAGGGCCAGGGGGAGTCTTTGGATTCTCTTTGTTCTTTTTGTTCCTTTTACTCTTTTAATACCAGTTGGGGGCGACCAGGCGAAGGGCATAGCTCGAGTAGCCCGGGGCGTGTCTGGAGGGATGTTTTTATTTATCTTTACCGTTCGTTAGTTTCAATTATGGCTTGCGCTGATGCCCCATGTGGCTCGGCGGGGCGATAGCGAGGCCCGACAATCATGCCTGAGGCGACAACGTGCCTATTGCCACGTTCGGGAAATTCGCGGACAGGCTTCTAGCGGCGGAATGCCGGCATCCGCTTGGCCGCGTTGCACATGTTGAGAAGTTGGGGGAACGCTCAAAGACCTGTTGAGCGATAGTTAAAGAAAGTCTCGACCGAATAAGTTCTTAATGGAGTGAAGCAGTGTCTGGCGTTCTGCTTCCGGCAAGGCGGAATAGATGAGGATTAGCTCTGCCAGTCGGTCGTCGGGGCAGTAGAAGTACGCAGGCGATATATCCATAACTCTGGCGAGGCTCTCGACGAACTGAAAAGGAGGTTCGTGGATTCCACTCTCGTAGCGGCTAATTCTTGCACTACTGGAAGATTCTTCCAGGCCAGCCATAACACCAAGCTCGTCCTGGGCCCATCTGCGGCGTTGTCGGGCCTGACGCAGACGGAGGCCGATGATGGAGTTCGATGATGGATTGCGTACAGGCATCCTACGATAATCGTAGGTTTTGGTGGATATTTCTCTACGAAAAACGTAGAATCGACATATGGTATGCAAGGGATGCAGTAGCCACATGTTAAGCAGGAGCCTTCACATGTTAGACATAGAGACGTTGAATTTCTTTGAACAAGAAATCGAAGCCTTGCTAAAGCAGGGGAGTGAAGAGTCTTTACAGCGTGCCGAAGAGATGGCCCAGATGCTGGAAGCTCGAATTCAAGAACAGCGCCACATGGAATCGGGTTTTGTCGCGTTAGCAAACCGAGATCAAGATTTTCTGACAAGGAACCACATCTTCTCAAGCTAGACGGACTTGTCCTGCCAGCGCATAAAATTGGTCTGCGAACGAAATGGCTGTGGCGCCATCGATAGAAAACTGGCCCTTGCGAATCATGTGCATGAGCTCGATACCGGCAAGTACACTGCTGGCAGAGCGGAATGATTTGAAGCCCAGCATTGGCCGGGTCACGCGCTTGATCGCACGATGGTCCTGCTCAACTATGTTGTTGAGGTATTTGACTTGGCGTACGATGATCGAGACAGCCCTGTTGTCGTTGATCTCGTCGATCGCAGCCTTGTTGGCACCGCTTTTGTCCATCGCGATCTTTTCCGGCGTACCGTTCTCACCCATGGCCTTGTCGAAGAACCGCTTGGCGGCAGCCATGTCCCGGTGTGCCGTCAGAAGAAAGTCGACAGTCTTTCCTTCTTTGTCGACAGCACGGTAGAGATACTTCCAGACGCCTTTGACCTTGATGTACGTCTCGTCCATTCGCCAGCTCGTGCCAACTCGGCACTTGTGCTTGCGTGATAGCTTTTCGATCAACGGCAGAAAACGGATCGCCCATCGGTTGATCGTGGAGTGGTCAACCGATACACCTCGCTCCTCCATCAATTCCTCAATGTGACGGTAGCTCAACGGGTATGCCACGTACCAGCGGATGCAGACCAGGACGACATCGATCGGGAAACGCATTCCTTTAAAGCTGAGCATGAAGGATCGGCAAGTGTTTGGGTGCCACACTTTACCCGATCAGCATAACTGCTCAGCTAACGCGACAGAACCCTTTCAGGTGTTGACCCAATGTTTCGCGACTGATGGCAAACTCGTGTGCAAGCATGGCTTTCTGCTCGCGGGCGCGGGCGCCCGCACGACGGGGGAATTCGGCAATTCGCTTGTCGATTAACGTTTCTTGCGGACAGGGCACGCGCTGAGTTGCCTCGCAGCGCGATCCTGCCCGTTACCGCACGTCGGATCAGCATCCACTCGAATTCGGCAAACGCTCTCATTGGCATTTGGCACTGTGCAGTCGTCAATCTCTCTCATGCCAATCATGCCGATCCTGCTCATAACGCCCGTGTTCGTTACACCAATGTTCTTTGCGCCACTGTTCTCTTCGCCACTGTTCTCTTCGCCACTCGTCCCGCCGCAGCCGCTCCGCGCGTCGCCATGCGCGCCGCTCACGCCATTCGCGACGCTCTTGCCAGCTCGGTTCTACGTATATTTCTTCACCCTCTAAATAATACCCATTAGGAATAACATATTGTGGGCGCGCTTCTAAAACTTCGGGATAATAAGGTTGAGTCGTGCTGGCGTATATGCCAACCCGCACCTGTGCTGCGGCGCTACCGACGAATGCTAATGTCAGTGCACTCGCAATAAATGCCTTCGCATGGTTTTTCATCATCTTCCTCTCGTTAATAGGGTACGTGCAAGCCGACCGTTTACAGATATTAGAACGCGGGTGGAATGTAATGTGGCAGGCAATGGCAACAGATGTAACAGCGAGTAAGGACATTCGCAGGGGAAGCTTGACGAAGTGGCGAGACAACTGGAAGAGCAGCGGGGAGTCACTCGACTACGAAACATCGGCGCAACGATTTCATGAATGTGTTGCGTCAACCGATTGACGGCGCGACTGAGAGGCGCGCTCCTCGGAACCAGCCTGTGTTGGCTATTGTTTCTTTCTAGAATTATCCGTGTTGGAATGGTAATGGTCCCGTCATGTTCATCGATCATACTTTCTGTACATTCAATTTTCGTTCTTTCCTCATGCGCATCGCATCGCTCAGCACGCGTACCAGAAGCCTTGGCTTTCAGCCTTCTGCTACTTGTTATCGGCATCATTCCCAGCGTCGCCATCTCGCGCATCCATACCGGCGACGACAAGCTCGCGAAACAACTGCTGACGTCGGACCTGCTCGGGGTGACCCAGCTAAACGGGCTGCGGATCATGTCGATTGCGCGCTGTGACAGCCTGGAATTGGCCGACCTGTACAAGGACGAACTGGCACGCGGCGAAAAGAAAGCGGCGGACATTGATGGCCGTATGTCCGCGTTACCGATGTCTGCGCACGAGAAGGTCCTGGTCCAGGCCGCGTTCCAATGCAACGCCAGCGTCGCCGCTGCCGCGGCAGAGGTAATTCGCGCGAAGGATCAGGGCAGGACGCAAGAGGTAGAAGCGCTGGTCGGCAGCAAGCTCGAGCCCTCCTTCAAGCTTTATAATCCGCTTGGATTCCATAGACACTTTGGACCTGAGAATCTGGTCGGTTAATGGCCTTATGTTATTTTTTGGCAGCCCGATGCTTGCGCTCGAGCCACCGCTGCTCAACGATAAGCAGTGGACCACGGGGCGCGGTTACCTTGCCTCGCCAAGTTATGCTTTTCCTTTTATTCATCGGGGCAGAACGCTTGCGCGTGGCATCGCCATTCAGAATTCGATCGATATTCGATTCAGTAAAATCGTTTTCGATGAGGTACGCGCGTGCTTCCGCCATACCCAACATCATCTGAAACACCAACGCGACCTGAGCTTTTTGTTCTGCTAGTCGATTGCTACTAGAAGTCATGTGGCGTTTCTCCGATATTCTAATTAACCGTTAAACGTACAGCTCCATGCTGAGCGAACGCTTAAGGCCTCGTCGAGAACGGTATCATGCATGTAACGCAGACCTCGCGTGTTAATGTTAGCAAACGTAACTTTCGGAGCGGAAAATAGATCTGATGTGCCGCGTCGACGTGCGTCGGGCCTTGGATTAGCGCCGCCTGCCATGGCAAACAGCACTGAATCCATCAACTTTCGCTGGCAGGCTTCAGGTTGTCGCGCTCGTAGGCCCGTACCGAATCGAGCGCATCCTGATTGGTATAAACCATCGTTGTGTCCATGCTCGCGTGCCCGAGCAGGCTTGCCACCTCGCGCATCGACTGACCGTGCAACAGCGCAGCCTTTGCGAATGTATGGCGGAACCAGTGCGGTGACGCCTGTTCGAGCCGCACCGCCAGCACAGGATCGTCAGTGCGCAGCAGGTCTGCCGTTGTCTTCAATCGCTGCTTGACGATCGCGTACAGGTACTGCCTAGTGGTGAGCTCCTGCCAGGCACCGAAGAAGCGGCGGTCGGCCGCGCTGCGCACAGCTCTTCCACCGAGCTTCACTGTGCGCGTTTGCGGAGAAAGGAGCAGGGCGGTCTTCTCATCGATTTCCGGTTGCGGCGCCAGTCCGAACGCCACTCGGTAGTCCTCCAGTACTTTAAGCAAAGTGCGCGTTACCGGAACCCATCGCTCCTTGCCGCCTTTGGCAACTTCCTTGCTGACGTGAAAAACCCAATAATGGCGCTTCGTCCTTACGTCGGGAATCTGCTGGAAAGCGCTCATGACTGAACCAACGAGCTCGCTGGCGCGCAGGCCCAGCTCGCGTAACGCGACCAGGATGAAGCGATCGCGCAAGTTAGTTTGGCGTGCGGCAGGCTTGTCGACCTGCTCCTGCGCCATCGTTTCCAGCACGAGTTCGTAGAGATTCACGTCGACGGCACGACGCGCGTTGATCGATCGGCGATTACCAGCGCCCTCCAGCGCCATCGGATTGATTCGGATGTAGCCGGTGCTATGAAATGCCTTGAACATGGCGTGAACGAAACGCTCGATGTCCGAGCGACTGCCGGCGGCAGGTTGCATGCGGAAGGGCGTGTAACCGGCGTCACCTGGCCCGACGTACCGTTTGCCGTTGCGTTCGCACAGGGCCTCGACCGGCAGGTCCGCCAGAAAGTCTTTAAATGCTCCGACATCCTGAAGGCTCCATCGTGACGGCGTAACCCGCCGTATATTTTCGCAGTACCAGCGCAGCTTGGCCAGGTGGAACCGGTAGGTGGCCACGGTCACGCCCGTTACGCTGCGGCTCTTGCGCGCGACGGAGCGAAGCCAGACCTCGGCAGCATCCCAATCGCTCTCGACCGGGCCCAGCGTGTGCTCGGGCCGCGGGGCAGGGGCCCTCAAGTCGGTTTCCTGGACAAGCGCTACCAATCTTTCGTTCACTTTGGACCTTTCTGAAGTACTGCCGGGATTGTGGCGCCGCGCTGGTAAGCCAGTTGGCGGAACGTCTCAAGCAATATGTTGTCCTCCCGCGCTCGGGCGGCCGCTTGCGCTTCAACGTTGGCGCACCGCTCGCGCCACGCCCGCGTTTCACCTCTTGCGTCGTCGATCGCACGCATGCTGAACAGACGCGCGTGTTCGAATTCAGTGGCGAGCTTGCCTATCTGCGCGGCCTGCTCGCTCAGCTGCCCACGTGTCGCGGCCAGCTCCGAGGCCAGGGCATCGCAGGACGCCCGCGCTGCGAGCAGTTCGCCAGCGAGGCGGGCTGCTTGGGCCTGCGCATCGGCAGTGGCGAGTTCGGCTTGCGCTGATCGCTCTCTCCAGAAGGCGACATCGCTCACCGCGCTGGCGCTGGCGCTGGCAGTATACGGGGCGTGAACTGGGCGTTCGCCAAAACCCTCCAGCACGGCATCACGGATCAGCGCGGCCAGGTGGGGCGCATCGGCGGATGCAACCTCAGCTGCGCCTTCGCGCTCGAGTGCGAGTTCATCCACGAGCAACTGTTTTGCGCGCTCCAGCGTCGACGTGGATGGTCGGCGCTCGGGTGCGTAGGCGTCGAGCAGGCGGCGATAGATGACCGGGCTGAACGTCTTGCCGGTCGCCTCAAATACCGCGCGCACGAAAGCACGCACGAACGGACCATGGTCACGTGAATTGAGCGGATGGGCCGCATTGATCATTTGCAGCCGGTTGATAAGAACTCTTGCCTCGTCGTCCGAGGGCTGGAAGACTGGCCTAGTCATCGTTGCTTCTGCAAACTGCGCAAGCCGTTCAGGCCTGGCAACCGGCCGCCGTCAATCCAGGCAACGTCGCTTTCGCAGAAGAGAACCAGCAGGACAGCCAGTCCGGAAGAGCGGAAACTGAACGAAAACGACTCGAGACGGAGTATACGCATGGTAATTTCCATGGATGGGATACAGGTACAGTAACAGGGATAAAAACACCTGTAAAGTGCACACTTCTTACTTAGCACATATTAAGTAATTTGTTGAAGAGATACCTTGACTTGGGCCGTGGAACGCTTATTTTTGGCCTCAGCGGGCACTTGCGATCGCCAGACCACAAGGCGTCAAGTTCAAAGGTGAGGTTCCACAGGGGCTGCGCGCAGCTCGGTCGAAAGGGGGCCAGACGTTGCCTTCGGCTGTTATATAGGGGGTCGACTGCCGTTCAATGGCCAGTCCCACGCTGTCGTCGAACGAGCGGCACGGCGTCTCATAGCGATGCCCACGGCATCTCATCGGAGGCAGAGATCGCCGGGTGAGCCGTTCATGCGTTTTACAACGGACGAGGTGGCCTTGCCGTCGCTGCCGTTCGAACAATCGAAAGACCAAGTCGAATACAACTCGTCGACAAAATTGCAACATTGTGATCCACAGCGCTATCTTGTGCCTATAATCAGTTGCCTTGTTGAGCCAGGCAAAACGCTGGGCTGTGATTAGAGGCAATATCCAACACGGCATTAATAATTAACTCTAGGGAATAAAATATGGCAAGCGGTATTGTGAAATGGTTTAATGATGCAAAAGGTTTTGGATTCATTACGCCAGATGGCGGTGGCGAAGACTTGTTTGCGCACTTTTCAGCTATTAACGCTGCCGGCTTCAAGTCGCTGGCCGAGAACCAGCGCGTGACCTTCGATGTCGTAAACGGCCCGAAGGGCAAGCAGGCTGCCAACATTCAGCCTGAGTGATCGTTGACCTCACCCGATCGGCGCGATGCAAGCGATTGAGCCAGGACAGAACGCGCCCTCCTGGGCGTTTTCTTTATTGTGGCGGTTAGATCAGGGCAGTCAACTCGGAATTAGCAAGAGAATTGTCGATCGCTGGCATGTCATTGAGCGATTTAAGCTCTGAAGCGAAAGCTTGATGAAAGACCACATTCGGAATTGGCGTTCATGGAGAGGGCTAGTGTTGCTCGCGCCATATTGGCGAGAGTTATGCATGGCCAACACAGCCGCTACTATACATCTGTTCAAACTCCGATATCGGCATTGGTTTGCCCAGCAGGTATCCTTGTAGTGTGTTACAGCCGCTATCAATCAGGAAGTTTCGCTGGGCTTCATGCTCCACCCCTTCGGCGACAATTTCGAGCTTGAGCGAGCGAGCGAGCGCAATAATCGCTTTGACGATGGGCACTGCGTCCGGATTGACATGCACATCATGTACAAATGCCCGGTCGATTTTTAAAGCGGTGAGTGGAAAGCGTTTGAGATACGAAAGTGAGGAGTAACCGGTGCCAAAATCGTCCAGCGAAAATTGCACACCATGTCCGCACAGTTCGTCCATTCGTTCAACGGTCTCGGCGACGTTTTCAGCAAAGACGCTTTCGGTAAGCTCCAGGCACAATTTGCTAGCGCGCGCGCCCGTTTCGAGCAGGATATCGGCGACCTTCTCGGTAAAATTCGCACTGCGTAGCTGGCGTACGCTGACATTGACTGCAAGCTCGAGTTCTCTAAGCGAATGGTCATCTTGCCAGCGCGCTAGCGCATGGCAAGCCTCCTCAAGCACATACTGGCCTAGCGGAACGATCAAGCCTGACGACTCCGCCAAGCCGATGAACTCGTCAGGGCTAAGTATCTCACCATTAGAGCGGTACCACCGGACGAGCACTTCAGCGCCTACCAGCCGGCCTCGGGTATCAAACTGGGGCTGGCAGAACAATACGAATTGGCGTGCTAAGAGGCCCTCGCGCATGGCGAGCTCAAGCATTGCTTGGTGCTCGGCTGCAGCTTGCATGCAAGGGTCGAAGAAACGCGAGCTGTTTCGGCCGTGCGACTTGGCCTGACACATGGCCAAATTGGCTTGCTTTAGTAAGGTCTCGATGTCAGCCGACGCGCCATCTAAAAGCGTGACGCCCATGCTCGGCGTGATCACGACCGACCGCCGATTAAATTGATGTGGCTGCCCAAGGGTATAATGAAGCTTCTGCAAGACATGCTGGGCTTCTGTGATTGCTTCATGGGAGTCAGCTCCCAAGTCTTCCAGGACGAGGACAAATTCGTCGCTACCTAGATGGGCCAGCTGATCGCAATGACGCAGCGAACAACGTAGACGCCCGGCTACTTGGCGTAGCAGCATGTCCCCAAAATCACGGCCCATCGTATCGTTGAGCAGCTTGAAATTGTCCAGGTCTATACAAATTACGGCGCCAAGGAGTCCCGATCGTTGGCTGCGCGCTAAGATTTTGTCTAGCTCTTCGCTAAGTAAGCGACGGTTGGGCAGGCCGGTAAGATGATTGTAATAGGCTAATTGGTAGATGCGCCGCTCTGCTAATTTGCGTTCGGTAAGATCGGTATTTGTGCCGGAAACGCGCAACGCCTTGCCGTTGGTATCGCGCGTCACCAAGCCACGCGACAGTATGGGCACATAGTGCCCATCGCGGTGGCGTAAGCTCCACTCTACGCTGTACGTATTTAGCTTGCTGCTAAGTAGGTTACTCCAGTAACTGGTGACGCGCGGCTTGTCATCAGGGTCCGTGAGCTCCACCCATAAGCTTGTGTGGGCCCCTAACTCGCCGGACTGGTAGCCGAGCATGCTCCACCATCGATCCGAATAATAAATCTTGTCCTTGATAAGATCATAGTCCCATACCGCGTCTGTCGAACCCTGCAGAGCCAGGCGTAGCCGCTCCTCTGACTGCTGCAGGCCTTGCTCGGCCTGTTTCATCGCAGTGCAGTCGGTAAAGCATACGATCACCCGACACAGAGCGCCTTTGGAATCGAATTCTGGATAAGCATTGCAGATTACCCAGCGTGTCAATTCGGGCTCCGGGCCAGGATTACCGATGACCAACTCGGACACCTTGTTGCCAGTTCGCAGAACCACGTTAACGGGGAAATCCCCAGGCGCCATCGGCGTCCCATCGGCACACAATAGGGTCCACGCCTCTTTGGTAGATTCGGTTCCTCTCAATTGCTCAAGGTGCTTACCGATCAGTTCGCAGGCGGTCCGGTTGGCATTCAGAACGCGACCGTCCGCACCATGCACAACAACGCCTGCAGGCAGGTGATCAAGAAGCTCGTCAAGCTGGGGCTGTATGAGTGAGGAAGTACCAAAGGTCATGATGAGAGCCGCGCAACGCGTTCGAATATACATACGATAGTAGCATGACCCCTCAGCTCTAAAAGTTGGTCAGACAGGGAAGGCCCGGCACGACAGGCTGCGCCTGTAGCATCATGCGACAATCCGGTCGAGGCAACGGCACTCATCGTCCTTGATAACCCGAGCTACCCCAGCGCCAAGTCATGGGGCACCTCGTCGGGCTCGCTGTAACAGCTTGGCGCATGCGCTCAGTTCGGCGCACGCCGCTGCCTGGCAACCCCAAAGGACCTCGTCCTAATTTAGGACGACATTCGACGCGATGTTGATGTGAACGACCAGAATGATCCGGCAAACCTATTGGGCATGCTGAAGCACGCTAGTTGTCATTCCCCAAGGTCAAGACCGATTGCAAAAAGTTGTCTCAGATGTAAGCCACGCCTGACGTTCGTCAACTCGCCGACCTGCTCCACCGCAGTGCTTATAGATCAAATAACCTGCTACATTCGTGTGCTTTTGGCGAAGCGACGACCGTTCGATTAAGAGTGCGCAACCGGGCAGCAACGTTAGTATAGCCAGTGAAGATTTAGCCTCACCTGCTATCGCACCGAGACTCGACAATATGGTTTCTATTGTCGAGTTAGCGCTGCTAATCCTGTGCGATTACGGATACGTTGACAAGGTTGTACAGAACGTTCTGCGTCTGTCATGTTATTTCCAGGCCAAACTTTGCTCCCCTACTGTTTAGTACTCAACCACATCGCGATCGTTTAGAAGCGCATTAAGTGTTTCTGTCATCGATTTGCCGACGTCAACGGCCTGAACTGGCTGACTAAATTCAGCCTGATGAACGGTTTCGGCGAGCAAATTTATTGTGTATTTGCTACTCAGATCAACGATGGCCGCTGCTGCAAACCTTTAGGCAAGTCCTCCTGTCACTGCGATCTGTTCGCAGACTTCGAAAGGATCCGATCGCGTTCTGGATTGCCTTGCCGGGACTGAATGCCCTGCCGGTACGCATGCCCATCATCCGGAATTATTGCTCGAACATAACAGGTTAATTCGGACATGCGCAACATCGCAGCGGTCCTGCACGAG
Organism: Massilia litorea; assembly: GCF_015101885.1. NCBI lineage: Bacteria > Pseudomonadati > Pseudomonadota > Betaproteobacteria > Burkholderiales > Oxalobacteraceae > Massilia > Massilia litorea. The sequence continues at coordinate 106,004 of NZ_CP062942.1, read as the reverse complement.
CATGCCGTGCGTTGCTTCGACGAGCCTAGCGCTCGCGTCGGCAAACGAGCAGCAGCACGACATCTTGGTCTCGGCCGCCAGTGATTCTTTACTGGCACTCCGATCGCTGGATACGCTCCACCGGCTCCGCCTTTCGGATGCCCCAATGGGGGGGCCCGACCGCGACTATCAAGCATGGCTGAGCGCGCGCCGGGATGCCCTGATGTACGTATCGCGTTCGGTTCAATCGCAGCTGAGCGGCAAACGGGTCATTCCGGTGGCGCATAGAATCGACAATCCGGACGGCTCCGTAAATATGATTTCGACTGCGGGGGACTCGGCCCGCTTCTCACGTCGCGCGTCGCTGGTGAAAGACAACGCGAACAGACCTTCTCCAAAGTGAAGTGCGATCAAACTGCAGTCGATAAACCTCCTCGCGGCTACCCTTCCGCTACACCGCCAGCACCTGCTCCGCCGGGGCCTGCATGAAGCGCTTGATCAGGAAAGGTTCGATCGGCGTGCTGGTGCTGCCGGTGGCGATCAATTCCGCCATCACGTCGCCCACGCCGGGACCGATCTGGAAGCCGTGGCCGCTGAAGCCGAAGGCGTAATACAGGCCGCTGACTTTCGCGCTCGGCCCCATGATCGGCAGGCTGTCGGGCATGTAGCCTTCGATCCCGCTCCAGGTGCGGATGACGGACAGGCGTGCCACCGGCGGCAGCAGCCGCGCCAGCTGGCGGAACTGGGTCAGGATGTGTTCCGGCAGGACGTAGGCGCGGCGGGTATCGGTATGCGCAGGACCGCGGCCGCAGCCGCCGAAGATGATGTTGCCGCGCTTGATCTGGCGGACGTAAAGGGTCTCCTCGAGCAGCGGCGTGGCCACCCCGATGCTGGGCCCGATGCGGTAAGGCATCGGCTCGGTCACGCCGAGCTGCGGACCGCGCGCCACCAGCGGCACCGGCTCGCCGAACTGGGCGCTCATGGTATCGCCCCATGCCCCGCTGGCCACCAGCATGCTGGGCGCCCGGAACACGCGGCCGTCGCTGCAGCCGGCGCGGAATTCGCCGCCTTCCTTGGCCAGTTCCGTCACTTCCGTGTTCTCGAAGATATGCGCGCCAATCCGGATCGCGGCGCGCGCAAAGGCCGGCGCCGCCAGGCGCGGGTTGGCATGGCCGTCGTCCGGCGACAGCGAGGCCGCCCTCACCTCCTTGCCGAGGAAGGGATAGCGCGCACGCATCTCGTCGCCGTAGATCATCTGCAGGTGCAGCCCGTACTCGCGCGTATCGCGCGCATACTTTTCCAGCACCCCCACCTGCTCCTCGGTATAGGCGACCCGGATGTGGCCGGGCTGCACGAACTCGAGATCGTCGTCGATCAGTTGCGGCAGCTGCTTCCAGATCTCATAGGCGCGGTTCGCCAGCGGCAGCTGTTGCAGGTTGCGCGCCTGGCGCCGTGCGTTGCCGAAATTGGTGCCGCTGGCCTGCTGTCCGACCAGGCCGCGCTCGAGCACGATCACGGAGACGCCGCGGCGGCGCAGGAAGTAGGCGGCGGAGGCGCCCATCAGCCCCCCGCCGATGATCAATACGTCTGCGGATTGCGCATTCATTCCTGCTCCTCACGGGTGACAACCGCCAGCGGTTTGACGGGGGCCTGGCCGCGCAGGCGGCCGACCAGTTCGACCGGCACGCCGGCGGCATGGGCGACGATCTCGGCGCCGGCCTGGCCGCAGTAGCGGCCCTGGCAACGTCCCATCCCGACCCGGCTGAAAGCCTTGGCGCGGTTTGCTTCGCAGGCGCCCATCTCGCGCGTCACACGCCGCAGCTCGCCCGCGGTAATGCTCTCGCAGCGGCAGACGATGGCCTCGTCTGGCAGTTGCGCGGCCTGCTGCACCGGCCATGGAAAACCCTGCACCAGGCCGCGCCGGAAGCGGTCCATCTTCTGCTGCTGGCCGAGCAGCTGCTCGACCGCGGCGCGATCGACCTGCAGGCCGAGATCCGCCAGGGCGGACAGCGCCGCCAGCCGTCCCGCGTTCTCGGCGCCGTCCGCGCCCAGGATGCGCGCGCCGTCGCCGGCAAGATACACGCCGGGCACCGAGCTGCGCCCCTCCAGAGTCACCTCGGGCAGCCACTGACGCCCTTCTGGATCGAAGCGGAAAGCACAGCGCGCCAGATCGGCCAGCTGGGTCTCGGGGCGCAGGTGGTAGCCCATCGCGACCGCGTCGCAGGCGATCTCGCGCTGCGCCCCGTTTGCCTCGCGCACCACCACGCTTTGCACGCCCTGCTGCGCATCGCCCTTGATTTCGAGCGGTTCGATCCCCGCCAGCAGCGGCACGCCGGCCTTGCGCAGGCTGGCCATGAAGGACAGGCCATTGCGCAGCAGGCGCGGACGCGCCAGCAACTGCGGCAAGGCTTTCAGCTGGTCGCGCAGGCGCGAGGTGTCGAGCACGCCCGCCACCTTCGCGCCGGCCTTCAGGTACTGGTAGGCGACCAGGTAGAGCAGCGGCCCGGTGCCCATGAACACGACTTCCCTGCCGACCGAGCAGGCCTGCGACTTGAGGGCGATCTGCGCGGCGCCCAGGCTGTAGGTGCCGGCATAATGCCAGCCTTTCACGGGCATCAGGCGGTCGGTCGCCCCGGAACAGATGATCAGGGCATCGAAGCCGATGCGCGAAGCCGCGCCTTCATGCACGACATGCAGTTCGCCGGCCGTGATGTTCCAGGCCAGGGTCTCGCTGCGGTAGTCGATCCTGCCTTTGAGCGCATCGAAGCCGCGGTGCAGGGATTCGGCGCGCTGCGCTTCGGAACCGTACAGGGTGGCGTAGCTGCGCGTAAACCCCTCGGGCTGGCGGCGGTAGATCTGGCCGCCGTCGCGCCGCCCTTCGTCAATCACGATTGGACGCAGGCCCGCCGCCACCAGCTGCTCGGCGCAGCGCACGCCGGCCGGACCGGCTCCCACCACTACGACGCGAGCTTGAGCCATGCGGCCTCCGTGTTCTCGGTGACGATCTGCATGCCCTCGGCGATCGGGGTCGAGCAGGCGCGCAGGCGCTGTCCGTCAGCAGTCCAGACCCAGCAATCCTGGCAGGCGCCCATCAGGCAAAAGCCGGCGCGCCGGCCGTCGCCGAATTCGGAGGTCCGCACGCTGCGCACCGCGCCCAGCATGGCCACCAGCAGGGTATCGCCGGCCAGGGCCTGGGCCGGGCGGCCGTCGATCGTGAAGTGAACGGTGGGGCGGCCGGTCTCGGCCAGCCGGATGAATCGGCCTGTCATGCGACTTCCTCGAGGTGGTCCGAACGCGCCTGCATCTGCACGAGCGCGGCGTCGGTGTGGTGGCACAGGATCTCGCTGCCGTTGTCCAGGCGGCGGCGCGGCGGCGCGCTCGTATTGCAGCGGCCGTCGATACGTACGCCGCAGCGGTCGCGGAAGGAACACAGTTCCGGCCCGGCGTCCGGCGCCAGCGGCGGCAAGACGACGGCGCCGCGCCCGCCCACCTCGTCCAGCCAGCCCTGGCGCAGGCGTGGCACCGACGAGATCAGCAAATGCGAATACGGATGGTGCGGCGGCACCAGCGCGGTGCGCGGCCGCGCCTCGATCTTGTTGCCGGCGTAGAGCACGACGATCTCGTCGCAGATCGCGCGCACGGTGTTGATGTCGTGGCTGATGAACAGGTAAGACAGTTTCAGTTCGCGCCGCAGTTCGGCCATCAGGTCGAGGATCGCGGCGGCGACCACGGTGTCCAGCGCCGAGGTGATTTCGTCGCACAGCACCAGGTCCGGTTCGGCCGCCAGCGCGCGCGCCAGGTTGATGCGCTGCTTCTGCCCGCCCGACAGGGCGCCGGGCCGGCGCTCGGCCACGCTTTGCGGCAGGCGCACCAGGTCGAGCAGCTGCGCGACCCGCTTCTTCTGCGCCGCCCCATCGAGCCCGTGATAGAAGGCCAGCGGACGCGCCAGGATGCGCTCGATCGTATGCGACGGATTGAGGGCCGTGTCGGCGTTCTGGAACACGAACTGCACGCGGCGGAACTGTTCGCGCGTGCGTCCGTGGACCCCGAGCGGTTCGCCATTGAGCAGCACGCTGCCGCGCGCCGCCGGCACCATGCCCGCGATCACGCGCGCCAGGGTGGTCTTGCCGGAACCGGATTCGCCGATGATGCCGATGGTCGCGCCGCGCGCCACGGTGAGGTCGATGTCGGTGAGGATGCGCTTGGCCGGCAGGCCGTCGGCGCCGGTCTTGCCGTAGCCGGCCACCAGCCCGCGCACTTCCAGCAGCGGCGCCGCCGTGCTCTCGGCCACCGGGCACAGCGTGCGCGGCGCCGGCTCAGCCGCGGCCAGCAGGCTTTGCGTGTAGACGTGCTGCGGCTCGTGCAGGATGCGCGCGGTGCTGGCCGTTTCCTGGATCGCGCCACCGCGCAGCACAACGATGCGGTCGGCCATCTGCGACACTACCGCCAGGTCGTGCGAGACATACACGGCGGATGCGCCCGACTGGCGTACCACGTCGCGGAAGGCGCGCAGCACCTCGATCTGCGTGGTGACGTCAAGCGCCGTGGTCGGCTCGTCGAGGATCACCAGGGCCGGATCGGTCACGAAGGCCATGGCCGCCATCACCCGCTGCAGCTGGCCGCCCGAGACCTGGTGCGGATAGCGCTGCCCGATGCGCTGCGGGTCCGGCAAGGCCAGCGCCTGGAACAGCTCCACCGCCCGCTTCTCGGCCTGGGCGCGGGTCAGCACGCCGTGGATCAAGGCGCTCTCGATCACCTGTTCCATCAGCGTGCGCGAAGGATTGAAGGCCGAGGCGGCGCTCTGCGCGATGTAGGCGACGCTGCGCCCGCGCAGCTTGCCCAGTTCGGCTTCCGGCATGCCGGCCAGTTCCTGGTCGGCCACGCGCACGCTGCCGCCGCCGATGCGGCAGCCGGCGCGCGCATAGCCCATCAGGGCCAGGGCGATCGTGGTCTTGCCGGAACCGGATTCGCCGATCAGGGCCAGCACTTCCCCCTTGGCGATCGAAAAGTCGATGTCCTTGACGATCGCCGTTTCGCTGCCGTCGGCCTGGCGCGCCACCACGCGCAAGCCTGTTACCTGTACCAGGTCGCTCATGTTCAGCCTTCCTTTCCGCGGCTGCCGCGAACGTTATCGATCAGGAGGTTCACGCCGATCGTCAACAAGGCGATCGCCAGCGCCGGCATGAGGACGGCGGGCGCGCCGTCGGAGAGGCCGGCGATGTTCTCGCGCACCAGCGAACCCCAGTCCGCATCCGGCGGCTGCACGCCCAGGCTGAGGAAGGACAGGCCGGAGAGCAGCAGGACGACGAAGACGAAGCGCAGGCCGAAGTCGGCCAGCACCGGGCGGATCATGTTGGGCAGGATCTCGACGCACATGATGTAGGCCATGCCTTCCCCGCGCGCGCGCGCCGCCTGCACGAAGTCCATCGCCTGCACGTTCACGGCCAGCGCCCGCGCGATGCGGTAGGAACCCGGCATGAAGCCGATCGCCGCCGTCACGATCAGCAGCGGCACCGAGGAGCCGAAGGAAGCGACCATCATCAGCGCGAACATCTTGCTCGGGATCGAGATCAGGGCGTCCAGCGCGCGGCTCAGGGTGGCATCCACCAGGCCGCCCGCGGTGGCCGCGAACAGGCCAAGCATCGTGCCGGTCAGGCTGGCGAGCACGGTCGCCGCCAGCGCCAGAGCCACCGTGTAGCGGGCGCCGTGCAGGATGCGGCTCAGCATGTCGCGGCCGAGATAATCGGTCCCGAGCGGGAACTGGCTGCTGATAGACCCGAACACGTCCTGGTCGACGATGGCCGAGGCCTCGTAGGGCGACAGGCTCGGTCCCGCCAGCGCCATCAGCAGGCAGAGCACGGTGAGCACCAGGCCGAGCAGGCCCAGTGGCGACAGGGCCAGCGGCAGGCGGCGCCGTGCCGGAGCGGACGGCAGGGAGGTGATCGGCGTCGTCATGGATTCCTCAAGCGCGGGTTGGACAGGATGGCGCAGATATCGGCCAGCATCACCAGCACCAGGTAGGCGCCGCAGAAGATCATGGCGCAGGCCTGGATCAGGGGGATGTCGCGGGTGGTGACCGCATCGATCATCAGGTTGGCGATGCCGGGATAGTTGAAGATGCTTTCGACGATCAGCACGCCGCCCAGCAGGTAGGACAGGCTCAGGGCGACGGCGTTGGCGATCGGCCCGACGGCGTTCGGCAGCGCGTGGCGCAGCACGATGCGCACCGGCCCCGCCCCTTTCAGGCGCGCCATCTCGACATAGGGCGCGTCGAGCTGGTCGCTCACCGCCGCCCGCGTCATGCGCGCCATCTGCGCCACGATCACGCAGCACAGGGTGAACACCGGCATCGCGTAGGCACGCAGGAAATCGCCCAGCGTGCCGATGTCGGCCGTGTGCGAGAGCGCCGAGAGCCAGCGCAGTTTCACTGCAAAGATCAGCACCGCCAGCGTGGCGATCAGGAATTCGGGGACCGACACCAGCGACACGGCGGCCATGTTCACGGCGCGGTCGAAGAGCGAACCGCGGTACATGGCCGACAAAATCCCCAGCGTCAGCGCCAGCGGCACCGACACCAGCGCCGTGGTCGCCGCCAGCACCAGGGAACTGGGCAGGCGCTTGCCGATCAGGTCGGAGACCGGCATGCCGTTCACGATCGAGGCGCCGGCGTCGCCGCCGGCCAGGTTGCCCAGCCAGTGCAGGTAGCGCAGCGGAGCCGGCTGGTCGAGGCCATATTGCGCGCGCAGCGCGGCCACCGCCTCGGGCGTGGCAGCCTGTCCCAGCGACTCCTCGGCGGCGTCGCCCGGCAGCAGGTTGGTGATCATGAAGACCACCACCGATACGATCAGGAGCGTCAGCAGGCCGAGGCCGAGGCGCTGGAGCAGCAGTCTTCCGATGGTTCCGTTCATGTGCGCTTCCCTTCAGTGCAGCCGGTCCTGCAGCTTGTAATAGGCCCCGACGAAGGGAAGGAACCAGGCGTTGCCGAAATAGCCGGGGATCGACGGCCATTCCAGGCCGCGCCAGGGATTGAGCTCGCTACGCCCGGCCATGATATCGGCCATCAGCTGGCCCATGTGGACCGACATTTGTACCCCGTGGCCGCTGTAGCCCAGCGAATAGAACATGCCTTCGTGCTGGCCGGCGCGCGGCAGGCGGTCGGCGGTCATGTCCACCAGCCCGCCCCAGCAATAATCGATCGCGGTGCTGGCCAGCTGGGGGAAGAATTCGGTCATCTTGTCGGACAGGATGCGGCCGCTCTTCTGGTCCGATTGCGGGTTCGACAGCGCGAAGCGGGCGCGGCCGCCGAACAGCAGGCGGTCGTCCGGGGTAATGCGAAAATAATTGCCGATGTTCTTGGTGGTGACGTAGTTGCGCCGAGTGGGCGCGATGTCGTCGAGGGTCGCCTTGTCCAGCGGCTCGGTGGCGATGATGAAGCTGCCCACCGACACCAGGCGCCGGCGGAAGTGGCCGAAGGGTCCGAGGCTGGAGTTGCCGGTGGCGAGGAAGACCTGGTCGGCCGCGATGGTGCCGCGGGCGCAGCTCAGGATGTAGCCGCCGCCGCTGCGATCGATCCGGGTCACGGCTGCGTTTTCGTAGACCCGGGCGCCGGCGCGCACCGCCGCCTGCGCCAGTCCGACGCCGAATTTACCCATGTGCATCTGGGCGCCTTCGCTTTGCAGCAGGCCGCCATAAAAGCTGGCGGACCCGATCTCCTCGGCCATGCGTTCCGGCGGGATCAGCTTCACGCCCGGGTCGACCGTGGACTGCAGCTGCTGGTGCACCTTCTGCAGCTTGGCGTAGTGCTCCGGTTTGGCGGCGAGCTTCAGCTTGCCGCAGCGGCGGAAGTCGCAGTCGATGCCCTCGTCGCGCACCAGATTCTCGACGGTGTCGACGGCACTGTCGTAGGCTTGATAAAAGGCGCGCGCATTCTGTTCGCCCAGGCGCGCGGCGAGGTCGGCGTAGTCGTGCGCGAGGCCGGTATTGCACTGGCCGCCATTGCGGCCGGAGGCTTCGCCGGCCACGCGGCCCGCTTCGAGCAGGACCACCGACGCGCCGCTCCTGGCCAGCGCCAGCGCGGCGGACAGGCCGGTGAAGCCGCCCCCCACGACCACGACATCGGCACGCGGCGGGACCTTGCCTTCGGCGCCCCCGTTGAACGGGGGTGCGGTATCGAGCCAGTAGGATTCGAGCTTCATCGGGTGTCCTGTTCGTCGCAGCTGGTTCAAAGGTCGATCGTCAGAGGCCGAGCAGTCCAGGCAGGCCCGAGAGATCCTTGATCTCGTGGTAGCAGTAGTGCGGCGTCGACGGTTCGTGGCCGCGGGCGACGAAGACCTTGTTCTTGATGCTCATGTCGTGCGCCGGCATCAGGTCGTAGCGCAGGCTGGACGAGACGTGCAGGATGTCTTCCGGATTGCAGTTCAGGTTGTCGAGCATGTACTCGAAAGCGGCCAGGCGCGGCTTGTAGACCTTGGCCGTTTCGGCCGTGAACACCTTGTGGAAAGGTGCGCCGAGCAGCTCGACGTTGTGCATGATCTGGGCATTGGCCGCGTTCGAGTAGATCACCAGCGGGAATTCCTTCGCCACCTTGGCCAGCGCGTCCGGCACGTCTGCATGCGGGCCCCAGGTCGGCACCGCGTCGTAGAACTGCTGCGCTTCCGCGTCGATGTAGTCGATGCCCCACTTCTTGCAGGTGCGCGCGACCGCGTTCTTGACCACGTCCTGGTACGGCTTCCAGGCGTCGAGCACTTCGTCGAGGCGGTAGGCCGCGAAGTGCAGGACGAATTCTTCCATGCGCTCGGCCGGCACGCGGTCGGCGAAGATGGCACGCGCCATGTCCGCCATGCGGAAGCGGGTCAGGGTGCCGTAGCAGTCGAAGGTGATGAATTTGGGCCGCAAGGTGCTCATTGATTTTCCTCTGGTGGTCGGGATGATTCGGAACGGTCCCAGTTGCCGATGCCGCTGGTGTAGAGCCGTTTCTCGATATTCATTACACCATGCCGCCACGTTTGCAATATCGCGTTTTTCTGCCCGGCCGAGACAGAATGCGCGGTTTTATGCGCCGGAATCAGCACACATTGCTGCACCCTGCACGCACCCCTCGCGGGCGCCCCGCAACGCACCGCAATAGCGCACGCGTGCACCAGTTTACATAGGAGAACGGCGCCCTTCCAGAGCCGGTCCGGGCAAAGAGCAGGATGTGCCGCATCCGCCCCAACAACACCAGCTTGCGCCAACGGCCGGCCCGACGACCGCATTTAATGCTGCCGTTTCGGCGTAGCATCGACGGTCGACCCGGCCGCTTTGCGGCCCACTCTCGAAAAAAGGAAGATGCGATGGACCGGATTCATCCCGACGCGGTAAACGTAAGGAGCGGCCACTATATTGGTGGCGCCTATATCGACGACCAGGCAGCCATGGAAGTGCGCCGCCCCTCGGACGGCAAGGCTTATGCCGGCCTGCCGGTGGCCGACGAAGCGATGGTCGACCGTGCCGTGCAGGATGCGTGGAACGCCTTTAAAACCAGCGACTGGGCGCAGCGCGCACCGCGCGAACGGGCGCGCGTGATGCGCCGCTGGGCCGAACTCATCGAAGCCGACGCCGCCAACCTGGCGCCGCTGGAAACCGTGGGCTCGACCCGTCCGATCCGCGACGCCCTGGCCTGGGACGTGCCGTTCACGGCCGAAGGCATCCGCTTCTTTGCCGAATTCGCCGACAAGCACGGCGGCGACGTGGCCGCCACGCGCACCGACACCCTGGGCATGACGATCGCCGAGCCGTATGGCGTGATCGGCGCGATCGCGCCCTGGAACTTCCCGCTGGTGATGGCATCCTGGAAGATCGCCCCCGCGCTCGCGGCCGGCAACGCCGTGGTCCTGAAGCCGTCCGAGCTGACGCCCTTCTCCGTTCTGCGCCTGGCCGAGCTGGCGGTGCAGGCCGGCATGCCGCCCGGGATCTTCAACGTCGTGCAAGGCGACGGCGCCGTCACCGGCGACGCCTTGGTGCGCCATCCGAAGATCGCGAAAGTGACCTTCACCGGCTCGACCCGCACCGGCACCGCGATCATGGCGGCCTGCGCCCACAGCGGGACCAAGCCGGTCACGCTGGAACTGGGCGGCAAGAGCCCGCAGGTGGTATTCGGCGATGCGCCCGACCTCGATCGCACCGCGCGCACCATCGCCGGCGCGATCGCCGGCAATGCCGGCCAGGTGTGCGTGGCCGGTTCGCGCCTGATCGTGCAGCGCGGCGCGGCCGACCGCCTGGTATCCGGCATCGTGGCCGCCTTCGCCGCACTCAAGGCGGGCCACACCTGGGAAGGCGACACCACGCTGCCCCCGATCATCCGCGCGTCCGACGCGCTGCGCATCGACGGCATCGTCCAGCGCACGGTGGCGGCCGGAGCGTCCCTCGTTTGCGGCGGCCGCCTGCTGCAGGTCGCCGGCGAAGGCGGCTACTACGAGCCGACCCTGCTGGCCGGCGTGCACGGCGAGATGGAAGCGGTGCACGACGAGATCTTCGGCCCGGTGCTGACGCTGCAGGTGTTCGACGACGAAGAGGAAGCGCTGGCGCTGGCGGACCATCCCTCATATGGACTGGCCGCGGGTGTGCATACCGCCGACCTCGGCCGCGCCCTGCGCTGCGTGCGCCGGATCGAGGCCGGCACGGTCTGGGTCAACCGCTACGGCCGCAGCAACGACTTCGTGATCCCGACCGGCGGCTACAAACGTTCGGGCCTGGGCAAGGACCTCGGACGCCAGGCCTTCGAGGCCAACCTGCGTTTTAAAAGCGTGTTGATCGACTTCGCCGGGTAAACGAAAGTCGCGATAAATGCTGCAGTGCGGTGCAATCGGCCTCGCATTGCACGTTCCCGGTGCGGCGATGACCGCCACCACAATCTGTGCTGAATTCCGCATAAAGAAACGCGATTTATGTTTTATGACAGCCGCATTACGAGATAAGCAGTAAAGACGCCTATGTTGTAATCATTTCATACCAACAACGTATGAACCCAACCGGAGCCTGTCATGTATCCATCACGTTACTGCACTCTCGCGCTGTTTTTGGCGGCCACCTATCCACTGACGGCGGCCCAGGCGGCCCCCGGCGAGGATGCGGTGGTGGAAGCGGCACCAAGCGCCACGCCCGCCACCGAGGCTCCGGCAGCCGGCGCCGAAGGCGGCGAGGTCCGCAGGGTCACCGTCAAGGGCCAGCGCCAGAACTACCGCTCGCTCACGGCCACCGGCGCGACCAAGACCGACACCCCGATCCAGGACCTGCCGCAGAGCGTGCGCGTACTGACCTCCGACCTGCTCAAGGACGTGGGCGTGACCGACCTGGCCGGCGCCCTCGACCTCACCAGCGGCATTTCGCGCCAGAGCAACCTGGGCGGCCTGTGGGACAGCTACTCGATGCGCGGCTTCACCGGCGACCCGAATTTCGGTTCCGACTTCATGGTCAACGGCTTCAGCTCCAGCCGCGGCTACAACGGCCTGCGCGACGGCGCCAACACGCAGAGCGTGGAAGTGCTGAAGGGCCCGGCCTCGGCCCTGTACGGCCGCGGCGAGCCGGGCGGCACGGTGAACATCACCACCAAGAAGCCGAAATTCAAGCCCGAATACATGGTCGAAGGCTCGATCGGCAGCTACAACCTGCGCCGCGTCGCGGCCGACCTGACCGGCCCGATCAGCGAAACCCTCGCCTACCGTCTGAACGTGGCCCACGAGCAGGCCGACAGCTTCCGCGACACCCTGCACAGCAAGCGCGATTTCATCTCGCCTTCCTTCATCTGGCTGGTCGGCGAGGCTACCACCGTCTCCTACGAAGTCGAAGCGAGCAAGCAGGAGACCCCGTTCGACCGCGGCGTGGTGGCCGTGAACGGCGTGCTGGGACTGATCCCGAACTCGCGCTTCCTGGGCGAGCCAGGCGATGGCCCGACCACGGTCAAGAGCGTCGGCCACCAGGTCTTCGTGCAGACCGAGTTCAACGAAAACTGGAAGCTGCAGACTGGCTTCGCCTATCGCGACAGCTCGATGCGGGGCATCTCGACCGAGGCGGTCAACCTGCTGCCGGATAACGCCACCCTGCGCCGCCAGCGCCGCGACCGCGATTTCTCGGCCACCGACCTGTCCGGCCGCATCGAAGTGCTCGGCAAGTTCGGCACCGGGCCGCTCAAGCACAACGTGCTGGTGGGCGTCGACGCCTACAAGTTCGAGGACACCCGCATCCAGAACCGCCGCACGCCGACCGCGAGCAATCCCTACACCATCAACATCTACAACCCGGTGTATGGCGCGATCGCCGATCCGATGGTGCGCTCGATCGACACGCTCGAGAACCAGAAGGCCAGGGGTATCTACGCGCAGGACCAGATCGACCTGACCGAGCAGTGGAAGGCCATGCTGGGCGTGCGCCACGACGGCTACGAGCAGACCGTCACCAACCGCCGCATCAATGCCGTGAACTACCAGGAACTGAGTGCCACCAGTCCGCGCGTCGGCCTGGTCTACCAGCCGAACAAACAGTGGTCGCTGTACACCACGGCTGCCAAGGGCTTCCGTCCGAACAGCGGCATCAGCATCGACAACCTGGCCTTCCCGGCCGAGGAAAGCCGTTCCTACGAGGCCGGCGCCAAGCTGGAGTCGGCCAATGGCAAGATATCCGGCACCCTGGCCGTGTACAAGATCGAGAAGGAAAACGTGCTGGCCACGAATCCTGTCGACGTCAACTTCTACGTCTCGGCCGGCGAAGTCGCCAGCAAGGGCGTGGAGCTCGACATCGCCGGCGAGGTCATGAAAAACCTGCGCTTCTCGTTCGCCTACGCCTACACCGACGCCAAGGTCACCCGCGGCGACAACGTCATCAAGACCGGCTCGCAGTTCCCGAACGTGCCGAAGAACAGCGCCAGCTTCGTGCTGACGCCGACCTTCCGCCTCGGCGAAGGCACCGCCAGCCTGGGAGGCGCAGTGATCTACGTCGGCGAGCGCATGGGCGACGTGGCCGCGACCACTGACTTCAAGCTGCCGTCCTACACCACGGTGCGCCTGATCTCCAACTACTCGCCGAACAAGAAGCTGCGCTTCTCGCTGAACGTCGAGAACCTCTTCAACAAGCAGTACTACGCCAGCTCGTACAGCCAGGTGTGGGTCGCTCCGGGTACCGAGCGCACCATCGTCTTCAACGCCCAGTACAAGTTCTGATCGCATCAACCAACACGGAAAGAGGCAAGCATGAAGAAGATCGTCAAACTCACGGCCATGGCGGCCATCACCACCAGCCTGCTCGCCGGCGCGGTCGCCCAGGCACACGGCATCTGGTTCGCGCAGCGCTCGACCCAGCTCGCGCTCCTGTACGGCGTCGGCGCCGACGACCTCGACATCGTCAAGCGCGCCAGCCAGGTCAGCAGCGTCAGCGGCTTCGACGCCGCTGGCAAGCCGGTGCCGACCAGCGCCGCGCCGGACGGACGCCTGATGCTGGTCGATACCAGCAACCAGCCGGCGGTGGTTGCCGCCGTCCTCGACAACGGCACCTGGAGCAAGACACCGGAAGGCAAATGGCACAAGAAGGGCAAGGACGAAGTGCCGAACGCCGTCGTCAGCGAGCACACCTGGAAATACGCCGTGCACCTGCGCGCTCCCCTGACTGCGCCGCTGGGCGCGATCCCGGGCCATGTGCTGCAGGTGGCGCCGGTGGCGGCAACGCTGCCGCCGATGCTGGGCGACCCGATCACCCTGCGCGTGCTCTACAAGGGCAAGCCGGTGGCCGGCGCCCGCGTGCTGCACGACTGGGTCAACGACCCGGACGGCCAGCCGGTCCTGAGCGGCGCCGACGGCACCGTCACCCTGAAGGTGCGCAACCAGGGCCTGAACGTGATCGTCGCCATCCTCGACACGCCGCCGGACGACCCGGCCAAGTACAACAAGACCGAGCACCTGGCCTCGCTTTCCTTCGTGCTGCCGCACGCACCGGAATGAGCGACGCTCCAGACAATTCACTGCAAAGGAAGACACAAATGAACAAATTGTTAGGAAAACTGCTCCTGTGCGGCGCCGCACTGGCGATGGGTAATGCCTACAGCCACGGCACGCCGATCCCGAACCACGGCGGCGTGATCCAGGCCGTGGGCGAAACCTGGCTCGAACTCGTCGTCAAGGGTGACAAGATCGAGCTCTACCTGGAAGACGACGGCGATCCAATGGAAAGCGCCGGCGTGACGGGTACGGTGAGCGTGGTGGGCAAGCCGGGCGAATTCGCCCTGAGTCCTGCCGGCGACAACAAACTGGTCGCCAAGGGCAAGGTGCCGGCCGGCGCCAAGGTGGCGACCAAGCTGCTTCTGGCCGACAAGAAGACCAAGGTCGCGGCGACCTTCGCGCTGAAGTAAAGCCTGCTCCCCTCGCCGACCCGCAGCGGGCCGGCGAGGAACGATGGGGACTAACCGTGTACCGATATCGCGCGCATCAACGCCTGATCGTGGCCATCCTGATGGTCCTGGTCCTCGTCGCCCAATGCGTGAACGCCCTGTCCAATTCCCATACCCGGGTCGCGCATCGCCATGCCGGCAGCGGACATATCGGCAAGGCGCAGGCCGTGCACGGTCCTGGCCTGCCCCTCGCCAACGTCAAGGCGGCGCGCACCCACGTCCACACGCACCAGCACGATTCGGCCGACCACACCCACGACCTGCCCCTGCGCCAGGTCCTGGCGGCGGTCCAGTTTTCCTTCATGCCGACCCGGCACGCCGAGGTGACCATGCCGTTCCGCTCGGCCGTCGTTCATCCGCTCGAGCGTCCTCCAAAGACGGGTATTGCGTCGTTTGTCTAGTCGCCGGCGCGCTGCCGGCACCTTCACGCAATCCGTTTCGGAGTCATTCATGCTTACATCTCTTTTTACCTGCGGCACCCGGCCTGCCGGGGCAGCACCCTGGCGCATGCTGCTGCCCATCCTCTACCTGCTGGCCAGCTCCGCCGCCCAGGCGCATGGCATCGCCGAGGGCGACAAGGGCTATATCCAGGAAATCAGCGGCGTCCACTTCTTGCCCTTCGTGTACCTCGGCGCCAAGCACATGTTCACCGGCTACGACCACATCCTCTTCCTGTTCGGGGTGATCTTCTTCCTGTACCGGCTAAAGGACATCGGGATCTACGTCAGCCTGTTCGCGATCGGCCACTCGACCACGATGATGGCCGGCGTCTACTTCGGCACCAGCATCAACGGCTACCTGATCGACGCCATCATCGGCCTGTCGGTGGTCTACAAGGCCCTCGACAACGTCGGCGCCTTCCAGCGCTGGTTCGGCGTCCAGCCCAACACCAAGGTCGCGACCCTGGTCTTCGGCCTGTTCCACGGCTTCGGCCTGGCCACCAAGGTGCAGGACTACGAGATGTCGCCCGACGGCCTGGTGGCCAACATGGTCGGCTTTAATATCGGCGTCGAGGCCGGGCAGTTGCTGGCGCTGGGTACGATCCTGATCGCGATGGGCTTCTGGCGCCGTTCCGACAGCTTCATGCGCCACGCCTACACCGCCAACGTCGTCATGATGACCTGCGGTTTCCTGCTAATCGGCTACCAGCTGGTCGGCTACTTCACTGTTTGACCGGAGAACTGCCATGTACAACACCGATATGCCGCGCCGCGCGGAACTGCCCAGCAAGGCGCAACTGCTGCGCTCGACCGCGATCGCCATCGTCACGGCGGGCGTCCTCCTGACCACCGTCGTGCTGCCGTCCGAGTACGGCATCGATCCGACCGGGATCGGCAGCGCCCTGAACCTGACCGAGATGGGCAAGATCAAGACCGCGCTGGCAGCCGACGCGCTGGCCGACGCGGCCGCCGCCGAACGCAAGCCGCAGGCGACGGCTCCCGCCGCCCAGGCGAGGCCCGCCTCGGCAGGCAAGCGCAGCGACGAGATGCAGGTCACGCTCCAGCCCAGGGAGGGCATTGAAGTCAAGATGGCGATGCTGAAAGGCGCCACCGTGCATTACGAGTGGAAGACCGACGGGGGCCTGGTCAACCACGATACCCACGGCGAGCCCGACAACGCTCCACCCAACACCTTCCACCGCTACAAGAAGGAAAAGGATGTCACCGGCAACAGCGGCGAGTTCTCGGCGGCCTTCGACGGCCACCACGGCTGGTTCTGGCGCAACCGCAGCGACAAGCCGGTGACCATCACGCTCAAGACCAGCGGCGTCTATTCCGACATCAGGAAGATCAAGTAAGCGCGCCGCCTTGGCAGGGCGCGCAATCGGGCGTTTCCGGCGACGGGAACGCCCGATCCGCTTTCCGCGGTCAGAACCGGTGACGCAGGCCGGCGCAGCGCCATCTGCACGCCGTCAGGCACCTCCCCCGTTCAGGACCAGGTTCCCGGCGGCTGGTTCGAGGTCAGGACCACCGCCGCCGCCAGCGCACCGACCAGGATCACCAGTTCGATCCGCAGTACCGCCAGCACCAGCGAACGCTTGACAAGCGAGGCGGCCAGCGCCGGGAAGCCGAACAGCTTGTTGTAGCCGCCCAGCGCCACCGCCAGCGCCACCAGCACCAGTTTCAAAGCCAGCGCATTGCCGTACAGGTTGCCGAACAGCTGGTCGAGACTGCCGAGGCGATGCCAGGCGTTATACATGCCGGTGACGAGGATGCCGGCCAGCGCCACCGTGGCCAGCGTCGACACCCGCTCCAGGTAGGCGCCCAGCTGTCCCATCCCGGGCCAGCCGCTGCGCACGCGCGGCAGCACCAGCAAGCCGCCAACTGCAACCAGCCCGAGCCAGAGCGCGACCAGCACCAGGTGCAGCCACTCGACCAGCACGCCGAGGCTGAGCAACCCGTCCTCGACGGCATGGCTGACCGAGACTCGCGCCACCGACCACACCAGCAGCGCGAGCGCGAGCAGTGCATCGGCGCCGCCCCCGCGCGCGGCCGGCAGCACCAGCAGCGCCGCAGCGACCAAGGCCGCCAGGCCGAGCAGGCCGGCCTGCCCGTAGGCAGTGCCCAGGGTGGGCGCCAGCATGGACAGGGCCTCGCCCAGGCCGACGCCGCCCATCACCGCCGCCGCTGCCCACAGTCCGCATGCGGCGCCGACCGCACCCGGCAACGCGGCCCAGCGTTCGATGCGCATGATCGCGGCCGGCGCCGCGCCTTCCGCGTCCCGGGCGGCGCCGCGCAGCAGCCAGCGCGTGCACAGGGCGCCGACCAGGATGGCAAACGCGAGATTGACGACGAAGCTCGATCCCGCCTGGAACAGCGTGGCGCCGTCCATTTACTTCACCGTGAACTGGAACTGTCCCTTGCGGCGATGGCCGTCGGGACCGACGCCCACCCATTGCACGGAATAGGCGCCGGGCGCCAGCTCGGGCACGGCGAGCGTCAGGCGGTCGTTCTCGACCTGCCCCTTGCCGGTGGCGACTTCCTTGCCGACGGCGTCGACCAGTTTGGCGGAGCTGAACGCGGGTTCGACTTTTTCGTTGAACAGCAGCGAGATTTCCTTGGGCGCGGCCACGGTGCTGTTGGCCGCGGGGCTCGATTCCTTCAGAACCGCGTGAGCGGCTGCGTAAGGTGCGGCGAAGATGGCGCCGGCGGCGGCGAGGATGGCGAGGGTGTGCAGTGCTTTCATGGTGCGGCTCCTGAGTGAAGTAGAAAAAGCTTGGGGTCTTGCGTTGGTTAGTTGTGTCCCGTGTGGCCGGAGGGCTTGCGCACGTTCAGGTTCAGGTCGGCGCCCTGCTTGAGCGGCATCAGCTTGCCGCCGGCGCTGCTGCTGCGCGTCGGCTCGGCCAGCTCGCCGGTCCATTCATAAGCCACGGTGCCGGCCGGGTGCCGGTACCAGCCCGGATCCGTGTAGTCGCCGCGCTTCTGCTCCTTGCGCACCTTGAGCACGGTGAACATGCCGCCCATCTCGACGCTGCCGTAGGGGCCATCTCCAGTCATCATTGGCAGCGTGTTGGGCGGCAGCGGCATCTCCATGCCGTCCATCGAGCCGCCCTTGTCGCCCATGACCATGTAGTCCGGGACCAGTTTATTGATCTTTTCCGCTACGCCGGCATGGTCGACCCCGATCATGGTCGGCACCGCGTGGCCCATGGCGTTCATCGTGTGGTGCGACTTGTGGCAGTGGAAGGCCCAGTCGCCGGGCGCGTCAGCGATGAATTCGACGGCGCGCATCTGGCCGACGGCGATATCGGTGGTTACTTCCGGCCAGCGCGACGCCGGCGGGGTCCAGCCGCCATCGGTGCCGGTGACGGTGAACTCGTGACCGTGCAGGTGGATCGGGTGGTTGGTCATCGTCAGGTTGCCGACCCGGACCCGCACCTTGTCGCCCTGGCGTACGTTCATCGAGTCGATGCCGGGGAAGACGCGGCTGTTGAAGGTCCACAGGTTAAAGTCGAGCATCGTGTTGACCTTGGGCGTCGCAGTGCCCGGCTCGATGTCGTAGCCGCTGAGCAGGAAGACGAAATCGCGGTCCACCTGCATGAAGCGGTGGTCCTTCGGGTGCGTGACCCAGAAGCCCATCATCCCCATTGCCATCTGCACCATTTCGTCCGCATGCGGGTGGTACATGAAGGTGCCGGGCCGCTTCGCCTCGAACTCGTAGACGAAGGTTTTACCCGGCGGGATGCCGGGCTGGGTGAGCCCCATGATCCCGTCCATCCCGTTCGGCAGGCGCTGCCCGTGCCAGTGGATGCTGGTGTGCTCCGGCAGCCGGTTGGTGACGAAAATGCGCACCCGGTCGCCCTCGACCACCTCGATGGTCGGCCCCGGCGACTGGCCGTTATAGCCCCATAAATTCGCCTTCATGCCCGGCGCCAGCTCGCGCACCACGGGTTCGGCCACCAGGTGGAATTCCTTGACGCCGCGGTTCATGCGCCAGGGTAGCGACCAGCCGTTGAGGGTGACGACCGGATTGAAATGGCGCCCGTTGCCTGGTGCCGGCGGCGGCTGGGTACGGGCATCGGTCTGCACCACCGCTTCCGGCAGCGAAGCCGCGCCGACCCGGCTGACGGCGGCCGCGCTGACGGCGGCGGCGCCTGCGCTCTTGAAAAAGTGTCTGCGTGTGAACATGGTTTTCCTTGTCTATTCCTTGCTGCCGCTGCCGTGGATGGCCGCCTGCAGGGCGGTCTCGGCGATCCAGAAATCGCGTTGGGCGTCGATCGAGGCCTGCACACTGGCGATCTGCTCGCGTGCGTCGACCAGCAGTTCGAACACGCTGGCCAGCATGCCGTTGTAGCGCAACAGCACCTCGTTCGAGACCTGCCTGCGCAGCGGGACGATCTCGTCTCGGTAGCGCCGCGCGCGGGCGTAGGCACCGAGATAGGCGGCGTGGCTCAGGCGCACTTCTGAGCGCGCCCGCAGCGCGGTGTCAGCGGCCAGGTGCAGCGACTGCATGTAGCGCGCCTCGGCGCGGTGGGTATTGGCGCCGCCCCAGTCGAATAGGGGCAGCTCCAGGCTTACCTCGTAGCCGTTCTTGCGCGGCTCGCCGCTGGTGCTGGTGTTGATGTAGCCGGCCTCGAGCACGTTCACCAGGCGCGTCGCGCGCGTCAGGCCCAGCGCGCGCGCCGTCTCGGCGGTATCGGCCTTGGCGGCCTGGATGTCCAGGCGCGAGGCCAGCGCTTCCTGTTCCACGTTCTGCAGCGGGCGCAGCGTGTCGGGCAGCGCCGGCAACCGCTCCGGGAGAACGAATCCGCCCTCGCCCGCCGTCACGCCCAGTAGCTGCGCCAGGGTCTCGCGCGCGGCGACGGCGCCCAGCCGCGCCTGGTCCAGTCCATCGAGCGTCTCGGCGTGGAAGGCCTGCTCGCGCGCCTGATCCAGGGCGCTCCAGTTGCCGGCGCGCGCCATGCGCCGCGCCAGCTCGGCCGAGGCTTCGGTCGCCTGGCTGGCCTGCTCCATGTAGCGCGCGCGCTCGTTCGCCGCGAGCGCTTCGAAATAGGCTTTTTGCGTGTCGTGGGCCAGGCGCACGGCGCTGCGCGCGGCCGTCACCTGGGCGCGCTCGAAGCGGCGCTGTTCGATGCGCTGGCGGATGGGCATGGTGATCAGGCCGATCAGGTCGACGCTGAGCGCGCGCTCGATTTCGCGCTCGTCGCCGGCGCGCGAGCGGCTGAACGAGAAGCCCGGATTGCGCAGGCGGCCAGCCTGCACCAGGTCGGCTTCGGAAATGCCGAGTTCCGCCAGTGCCGCCTTCAGGCCGCTGTTGTGGGCCAGCGCCACCTGGACCGCGCCCTGCACCGACAGCGGCTGTTTTAAAACCGCGTCGGCGGCGGCGCGCAAGGCGGCGTCGTCGCGCTTGAAACTGACCGGCTGGCCGATGCGTGCGCCGGTCATGCTGGAGACGGCGTCGAGTCCGCCGTCGGGTGAAAACGTGCTGCAGCCGGCCAGCAGCACGACTGCGCAGGCGGCCGCCGGCGCACGCCAATGGATTGTTCTCATGGTGCTTCCAGATCGTGTCGAAGATATTAGTCGCCGGGCCGCGCGTGCGGCCGGGACTGCCCGTAACGGTCAGGCGATCTGGCGGCGCGGTGGACGCTCGGGCGTGTCCGGGATATGGCCGCCGGGCGCAGGCAGCGCCAGCGGGAACCTGGATTCGGCCTGGAACAGGGACATGGCAAGCGTCGCCGCGGGCAGTGCCGCCGGCGCGCTGCAGCAGGCCAGGCAGGACGAGCAGGATTGCGCCGCATGCTGGTGCTCGGCGGCGCGCGCGGGATGCGCATGGTGGCCGGCGCCCTGGTCCGCGGCGGCATGCTGGCGGCTTGCCGGCGCCACTCCACAGCATGCGAGCAGCCCCGCCGCGACGCCCTGGAGGGAGGTGACGCAGATGAGAATACCGAGCAGGAGGTGGACCAACGAGCGTTTCATGCCCCTACTGTAACGCCTCCCACAGGGGGAAGGTCAAGCGGATCGGAACCGAAAAAATCAACTTGCGATATCCCGCGAAAATGCGCGCCGCTTTCGGCAGTTTGTGCCGAAACGGCGGCATGGCGCGGGACATCCTTGCGTTCTTTTGCGGGTGCTGGCGCAGGCCCTATGGCTGCGGTAGCATCCTCCTCCACCAGCACCGACCAGGTGCACGAAAAGGAGAATGTGGTGACAACCCCCGCTACTGAAACCGACATCCGCTACCGCCGCATGTCCGAACACGATATCGAGGCCGCGCACAAGCTGTCCATGTCGGTACGCTGGCCGCACCGCGCCGATGACTGGCGCCTGGTGCACCGGCTCGGCACCGGCTTTGTCGCCGAGAATGAGGACGGCATCGTCGGCACGGCCCTCTGCTGGAGCCACGGCACCCAGTTCGCATCGATCGGGATGGTGATCGTCTCGCGCGACTGGCAGGGACGCGGCATCGGCAAGAAGCTGATGTCGAAGGCGATGTCGGAACTGGGCAAGCGCGACGTGCTGCTGCACGCGACCGAAAGCGGCGCCCCCCTGTACCAGCGCCTCGGCTTCGAGAGCATCGGCGCCATTCACCAGCACCAGGGCACGGTGTTCCAGCCGCCGCTGATCGCACTCCCGCCCGGCGAACGGATTCGTCCGCTCGGCGCGCGCGACGGCGCCAAGCTCGCGGCCCTCGGGGCGCGCGCCAGCGGCATGCCCCGCGCTACCGTGCTGGCCGCCCTGCAGGATGTGGCGGAGTGCGTCGCCATCGATCGCTACGACGAGGTGATCGGCTTTGCCATGCTGCGCCGCTTCGGCCATGGCTACGCCATCGGCCCGGTCATCGCACCGGACATCGAACGCGCCAAGGCCCTGATCAGCCACTGGACCGGCACCTATGCCGATTCCTTCGTGCGCATCGACGTGCCCGCGAATAGCGGCCTGGGCGACTGGCTCAACGGTCTCGGCCTGATCCAGGTCGACTCGGTGGTGGCGATGGTGCGCGGCGAGCCGCCGCTGCCCGATGCGAAAATCAAGCAGTTCGCCATCATCAATCAAGCGCTCGGATGAGCGCCGACGTTTTCCTATACAAGGCCGATCCGGTGCGCGGCGCCGAGTGGGCCGCACTGTTCGCGGCGAAGGCGCCGCATATCGAGTTCGCGCAGTGGCCCTACGAGGGCGATCCGGCGCGCGTGCGCTACCTGGCAGCCTGGCTGCCGCCGGCCAGCCTGTCCTGCTTTCCCAACCTGGAAGTCCTGTTCTCGGTCGGCGCCGGGATCAACCAGTTCGACCTGGCCGCGATTCCGCCGCAGGTGGCGCTGGCGCGCATGGTTGAACCGGGCATCGTCGGCGGCATGGTCGAATACGTGACCCTGGCAACGCTCTCGATTCACCGCGAGTGGCTGGCCTACCGCGAGCAGCAGCGTGCCGCGACCTGGCAGGCGCGCCGCGTGCGCCCGGCCGGCGCGCGCCGCGTCGGCGTGCTGGGACTGGGCGTGCTGGCGCAGGCGGTGCTGGTCCAGCTGCGCGGCCTGGGCTTTCCCTGCGCCGGCTGGAGCCGCTCTCAGCATACGATCGAAGGCGTCGACTGCTACAGCGGCGCCGAGGGTTTGCAAGCTTTCCTTGCGCGCACCGATATCCTGGTCTGCCTGCTGCCGCTGACCGACAGCACGCGCGGCATCCTGGACCGCGCGCTGTTTGCCGTCCTGCCGCGCGGCGCCGCGCTGATCCAGTGCGGGCGCGGTCCTCATCTCGACCAGAACGCGCTGCTCGAAGCGCTCGACTCGGGCCACTTGTCGCAGGCCGTGCTCGACGTCTGCGAGCCGGAGCCGCTGCCGGCCGGTCACCCGTTCTGGCAGCATCCGCGGATCATGCTGACGCCGCACGTCGCCAGCATGACGCAGCCGGAAACGGCGGTCGAGGTCGTGCTCGACAATATTCAACGGCACCACTCGGGACAGGTATTGACCGGCCTGGTCGAGCGCGGACGCGGCTATTGAGCCTCCCGAGGACGGCAGCAGAATATGCCGAAGCCGCCGCGAATTCACAACGAACACCCCCTCCGGCAGGCCCAGTACGCAAGCTCGCGCTGCCCAACTGCACCTATGATGGAATCATTCATCAACAGGAATGACTACCATGCCAAGCACGAACCGGGACCAACTGGTCGCACTCGACCGCCAGCACCTGATCCACCCCGTCACCAACTTCCGCGCCCACGAAAAGCGCGGCGTCACGGTCCTCGACAGCGGCAAGGGAGCCTTCCTGCGCGACATCGATGGCAACGAACTGCTGGACGCCTTCTCTGGCCTGTGGTGCGTGAACACCGGCTACGGCCAGGAAAGCATCGTGCGCGCCGCCACCGAACAGATGGCGCGCCTTCCGTATGCCACCGGCTATTTCAGCTACGGCTCGGAGCCGGCCATCCGGCTGGCGGCGCAGCTGGTCGAGCTGGCGCCGAAGTCCCTGCGCCACGTCTACTTTACGCAAGGCGGCTCGGACGCGGTCGACGCCGCGATCCGCTACGTGGTCTATTACTACAATGCGCTCGGCAAGCCGCAGAAGAAGCATTTCATTTCGCTGCAGCGCGGCTACCACGGCTCCTCGGCCGCGGGCGCCGGCCTGACCGGCCTGCCGGTCTTCCACCGCAACTTCGACCTGCCGACCCTGCAGCAGCACCACATCCCTTCTCCTTACCCTTACCGCAATCCGGTCGGCCAGGACGACGCCGCGATCATCGCCGCCTCCGTGCAGGCGCTGCGCGACAAGGTGGCCGAGCTGGGGGCGGAGAACGTCGCGGCCTTCTTCTGCGAACCGATCCAGGGCTCGGGCGGCGTGATCGTGCCGCCGGTCGGCTGGCTCAAGGCAATAGCCGACACCTGCCGCGAGCTGGGCATCCTGCTGGCGGTCGACGAGGTCATCACCGGTTTCGGGCGCACCGGCCCCCTGTTCGCCTGCGAGGCCGAAGGCGTGGAACCGGACCTGATGACGATGGCCAAGGGCCTGACGGCCGGCTATGCGCCGATGGGCGCGGTCATGATGTCGAGTGCGATCTACGACGCCATCTCCGAGGCCGCGGGACCGGACATCGCGGTCGGCCACGGCCAGACCTATTCGGCGCACCCGGTCGCCGCGGCGATCGGCCTGGAAGTGCTGCGCCTGTACCACGAAGGCGGCTTGCTCGCCAACGGCATCGCGGTGACGCCGCGCTTCACGGCCGGCCTGCAGGAGCTGCTGGCGCACCCGCTGGTGGGCGACGCCCGCAACCGCGGACTGGTCGGCGCCCTGGAACTGGTGGCGGACAAGAAGAGCAAGCGGCAGTTCGATCCGGCCCTGCGCGTCAATGAAGCGGTGGCCGAAGCGGCCTACCGCAACCGCCTGGTGTTCCGCGCCTTTAACGACAGCATCCTCGGCTTCGCGCCGGCGCTGTGCTACACGGAAGAAGAATTCGACCTGCTCTTCATGCGCCTGAAGCGCACGCTCGACGAGGTGCTTGAACTGCCGGCGGTGCGCGCGGCGATGCGCTGATCCGCATGTGCGGCGCCGTGGCGCCGCACATGCATTCGGGCAACTTCGGCAATACGTACCGTATTAAAATAGCACACACCAAATATTATGCTGCGCCCCCGGCAATTTTATGCAGATTGCCTGCTACAATCGACTACAGTTTTGCTTTGTAGATATGTCGTAAGGGGGATTGTATGCTCGATGGTGCCTTCAAACTGGACAGGATCGATATCAGGATCCTGGCTCATCTGCAACGTAGCGGACGCATTGCGAACGTGGACCTGGCCGAGTCGGTGGGCCTGTCCCCGAGCCCTTGCCTGATCCGCGTCAAGCGCCTGGAAAAAGGCGGATTCGTCACGGGATACGGCGCCCAGGTCGAGATGGAAAAGATCGGCAATGTGCAGATGGTGTTCACGCAGATCACCTTGTCCGATCACCGCCGCGAGGACTTCGCCAAGTTCGAGGCGGCCACCCGCAAGATCGACGAGATAACCGAATGCCACCTGGTCAGCGGCGGCTTCGACTACCTGCTCAAGTTCGTCACCAGCGGCGTGGTGCACTACCAGACCATCATCGAAGGACTGCTCGACGCCCACATCGGCATCGAGAAATACTTCAGCTATATCGTCATCAAGTCGCCCTTCACCAAGAGCTACTATCCGGTCGAAAAGCTGTTCGCGCAAACCGCGTAACAGCCGCTTCGCCATCAGGACGCGCCGCGGCACAAAATGCCGCCCTCGTCCGAAATTCCCAATTTCCGTTCTTTCGGCGACCTCATTACGCGCCATGCGACACGCCCGGGCTGGCTAAGATCATTGCTATCTCAACCCATCGTGGGCGCCGCCATGAACAGTAGACTCCCTATCGCCGTCATCGACGATGACGCCTTGCAGCCGAACCGTCCCGAGCTCGTCTGCTCGAGCAACTTCATCGGCGGCGCATGGACACCCGCCCGGAACGGCGCGACCTATACCATCGCCAACCCGGCCAGCGGCCAGGCCTTCGCCGAGGTGGCCGACAGCGACGTGCTTGATGCGCGCGCTGCCGCCGACAGCGCCGCCGCAGCCTTCGCATCATGGCGCAAGCGCCCGGCGCGCGAACGGGCGCAGCTGCTCAAGCGCTGGCACGCGCTGATCCTGGCCAATGCCGACGACCTGGCGCGCCTGATCTCGCGCGAGCAAGGCAAGCCGCTGGCGGAAGCACGCGGCGAAGTCGGCTACGGCGCCTCGTATGTCGAGTGGTTTGCCGAGGAAGCCGTGCGCACCTACGGCGACATGATTCCCGAGGGCGGGCGTGGCCGCAAGCTGATGGTGGTGAAGGAGCCGGTCGGCGTGGTGGCCGCGGTCACGCCCTGGAACTTCCCGCTGGCGATGATCGCCCGCAAGATCGCCCCCGCCCTGGCGGCCGGCTGCACGGTACTGGCCAAACCGGCCGAGGACACGCCGCTGACCGCGCTGGCCCTGGTGCGCCTCGCCGAGGAAGCCGGCATTCCGCTAGGCGTGATCAACATCGTGACCGCCTCGCGCGCCCAGACGCCGGTCGTGGTCGGCGAATGGCTGAAGGATGCGCGGGTGCGCAAGATCACCTTTACCGGTTCCACCGCCGTCGGCAAGAGCCTGGCGCGCGACTCGGCCGCCACCCTGAAAAAACTTTCGCTCGAACTGGGCGGCAATGCACCCTTCATCGTGTTCGACGATGCCGACCTCGACGCCGCCGTAAAAGGCCTGATGGTCGCGAAATTCCGCAACGGCGGCCAGACCTGCGTCAGCCCGAACCGGGTCTACGTGCAGAGTGGCGTCTACGACGCCTTCGCCGCACGCCTGGGCGCGCAGGTGTCGGCCCTGAAAGTCGGCCCCGCCAGCGATCCGGGTTCGCAGGTCGGCCCGATGATCAACCTGCGCGCGCTCGACAAGATCATGCAGCACGTGGCCGACGCCCTGGCGCACGGCGGCGTGCTGCTGGCCGGCGGCGAACGGCTCGCACCCGACGGCACCTACTACGCCCCTACCCTGATCGGCAACGCGCATGCCGGCATGCTGCTCGCAAACGAGGAGACCTTCGGCCCGGTGGTCGCCCTCTTCCCCTTCGAGCACGAGGATGAGGTGGTGGCGCAGGCCAACGACACACCCTTCGGCCTGGCTGCGTATTTTTATTCGCGCGACATCGCGCGCGTCTGGCGCGTCGCCGATCTTCTGGAAACCGGGATCGTCGGAATCAACGAAGGCGCGCTGGCGGCCGAATCGGCGCCCTTCGGCGGCGTCAAGGAATCGGGCTATGGGCGCGAAGGATCGCGCTATGGCCTGGACGATTACATGCATACCAAATACTTGTGCCTGGGAGGCGTCGAATGAACACCGCAGACCACGAAACCTATCCGATCGAAGTCGCCTTTCCCGACATCTCGCCCTATGCCGCGGGCAATGCCGGCCTGCCTTACGCCTGGACCTTCGACAGCGGCGTGCCCGGTCCGCACGTGATGCTCAATGCCCTCACCCACGGCAATGAGGTCTGCGGCGCGATCGCGGTCGGCGGGCTGATCGACGCCGGCCTGCGTCCGCGCCGCGGCAAGCTGACGCTCGCCTTCGCCAACGTCGACGCCTACGCCCGCTTCGAACCGGCCAATCCGGACGCCTCCCGCTACGTCGACCAGGATTTCAACCGCGTCTGGAGCGAGGCAATCCTCGACAACGCCGCCCGCGATTCGAGCGAACTGCGGCGCGCGCGCGCCATGCGCCCGCTGGTCGACAGCGTCGACTGGCTGCTCGATCTGCACTCGATGCATGAACGCAGCGCGCCGCTGAACGTCTGCGGCCCGCACGAGAAAGGAATCGCCCTCGCCCGCAAGCTGGGCGTGCCGGCCTGGATCGTCAGCGACGCCGGCCACCCCGAAGGCCGCCGCATGCGCGACTACGCCGGCTTCGGCGACCCCGCCAGTCCGAAGGAAGCGCTGCTAATCGAGTGCGGCCAGCACTGGGAAGCGAAAGCGGTGGACGTCGCCCGCGATTGCTGCGCGCGTTTCCTGCTGCTTGCCGGCGTGGTCGACGAACCGGACCTGCCGGCAGGCTGGCTGGCGCCGCGCACCGAGCCGGTCAAGGTCGTGCGCGTCACCGATCCGGTGGTCGCACGCAGCATGGACTTCCGCTTCGCAGGTCCCTACACCGGGCTCGAAACCTTTCCTGAACAGGGTAGCGTGATCGGCTGGAACGACGGCGAACCGGTCACCACGCCCTACCCGAACTGCGTGCTCGTCATGCCCTCGCTGCGCCAGCTGCGTCCGGGCGTGACGGTGGTGCGCTTCGGCCAGCTGCTCGACTGATTTTCAACCTTTACTTAACGAGGCCCACATGACCATGCTCCGCTTTTACGACATCACGCCCGACATCAAGCAGCAGCACCCGGACGAAGACCGCCGCATCCGCGGCAATCCCCTGCGCACCAGCCAGGAATATTTTGCGAACGACGCCCACGGCGTGCGCTCGGGCACCTGGAGCGCCGAAGCCGGCAGCTACCGCATCGCCCTCGACGAAGACAAGCACGAGTTCTTTCACATCCTGACGGGGAAGGTGGAGATTTCGAATGAAGACGGCAGCACGACCCTTGCCTACGGGCCGGGCGACACCGGCATCATTCCGCCGGGCTTCAAGGGTGTGTTCGATATCGTGGAGCCGGCCAGCAAGTTCTGGGTGGTGACGGAACGCCGTTAATGTAGGGGTGGGCGAGGCCAGTGGCCTCGCCCACCGTACGTTCATCCAGCCGCTTCCGACAGATCCGCCGGCGGCCGGGTCAGCAACTCGGGCCGGAGTATCTCGTCCAGCTGCGCTTGGCTGAGCCACCCCTTCTGCAGCACCAGTTCCGCGATGCCGCGTCCGGACACCTGCGCTTCGCGCGCGATCGCGCTGGCCCTGGCGTAGCCGATATACGGATTCAAGGCCGTGACCAGCCCGATCGAGCCGTGCACCACCGACTTCAGATACTCGGGATTAGCCGTGATGCCGCTGATGCAGCGCGTCTCCAGCGTGTAGCAGGCCGCGCGCAGGTGGGTCAGGCTCTTGAACAGGCTGAAGGCGATC
Organism: Massilia litorea; assembly: GCF_015101885.1. NCBI lineage: Bacteria > Pseudomonadati > Pseudomonadota > Betaproteobacteria > Burkholderiales > Oxalobacteraceae > Massilia > Massilia litorea. Next base: position 77,601 of record NZ_CP062942.1, on the reverse strand, counting down.
ACCGGCTCGAAGGCGTTGAGCTGCAGCTGGCCCGCCTGCGCGGCTTGCGTGACGACCAGGTCGTTGCCGATCACCTCGAAGGCCACCTGGTTGACCACTTCCGGGATCACCGGATTGACCTTGCCTGGCATGATGCTCGATCCAGCCTGCATCGGCGGCAGGTTGATTTCGCCGAAACCGGCGCGCGGACCCGAGGACAGCATGCGCAGGTCGTTGCAGACCTTGCCCAGCTTGATCGCGCAGGATTTCAGTGCCGCCGACAGTTCGACGAAAGCGTCGGTATCCTGGGTGGCGGCGACCAGGTCGGGCGCGGTGCGCAGCGGCAACCCGGTCAGCCGCGCCAGGTGCCGGCGCACTGCCCGCGTATAGCCCGGCGGCGAATTGATGCCGGTGCCGATCGCGGTCGCGCCCAGGCTGATTTCGCACAGGCGATCGAGCGCGCGCAGCAAGGCGGCGCGGTCGGCCGCCAGCATCACCGAATAGGTGGCGAACTCCTGCCCCAGGGTCATCGGCACCGCGTCCTGCAGCTGGGTGCGGCCCATCTTGAGGACCGCCGCGAACTCCACCGCCTTGGCGTCGATGGCGGCGCGCAGCGCATCGAAAGCATCGAGCAGGCGCAGGCCGGCCGCGTGCAATGCCAGCTTGAGCGCGCAGGGATAGACGTCGTTCGTGCTCTGGCTGAGATTGACGTCCTCGTTCGGGTGCAGCCAGGCGTAGGCCCCGCGCGGGCGGCCCAGCAGTTCGAGCGCGCGGTTGGCAATCACCTCGTTCGCATTCATGTTGGTCGAGGTGCCGGCGCCGCCCTGCATCATGTCGACCACGAAGTGCTCGTGCAGGCTGCCATCGAGCACTTCGCCGCAGGCCTGCACAATGGCGCCGCATTTGCCGGGGTCGAGCACGCCGAGTTCGCAGTTGGCCAGCGCGGCGGCCTGCTTGATCGTCGCCAGCGCCAGCACCAGGTCGGGATAGTCGGCCAGCCGGGCGCCGCTGATCCAGAAGTTTTCGCGGGCCCGCACGGTGTGGATGCCGTAATAGGCGTCCTCCGGGACGGCGCGTTCGCCCAGCAGGTCGTGCTCCATCCGTGTCTTCATCGTCTTTTCCCTTAGCGTACGAACTGGAATCCTAGATTCATGCTCAATGCACCGTTGCCGGTATGGGTGCCGACATCGCGCGCCAGGCCGGTCACCAGCAGCAGGCTCTCGTTCAGCGCGAACTTGAAGCCGGCGCTGGCGGTGGTCTCGTGCGCGACCGCGCTCACCAGCCTGCGCTGGAATTCGATGCGGCACTCGATACGCGGCGTGCACTGGTTCAGGACTTTGATCCCGCCCGCCCACTCGCGCTCACCACCGTTCGAGGCGAGCTTGCGTCCGGCCTCGAGGAAGACGCCCGTCTCGCCGGCATGAAAGCCGACGATCAACGGCAGGATCACGCTGCGTTCGCGCTCGACCAGGCCGCTGCGTTCGGCACGCTTCGATGGCGTCCAGGTGTACTGCGGGAATACCGCCAGCGAGAAGCCCGCCTTCTCGTGGTCGAGCAGGCGCCACTTGAGGCCGACGACGGCGCCACCGGTGCCGTCCAGGCGCGCCGCGCCCGGCTCGCGCAGGCTGAGCCGGCTGCCGCCCAGCAGCAGCTGGCCGTGCTCGCCGATACCGAAGTTGAGGTCTCCCTCCGGCAGGCCGTATTCCCAGCCACCCAGCGCGGTGCGGGTGGCGCTGATGCCGATGTTGTGCTCCCAGCCGCCGGGGCCCGGCGTGTCCGTGTCCTCGGTCGCCGCCGCGCCCCCGGCAAGGCAGGGCAGCAGCAGGCAGGCGGCCAGCCAGCGGCGCATGTCGATCATGTTTGCGCGCATCAGAAATACCGTACCCAGGCTTGCGTCGAGGTGCGCTTGTAGCGCGCGAAGGCGCGGCAGGGCACATACAGGATCGGCATCAGCAGCAGCGACACGATCCACACCGGCCAGATCGAATCAACCCCGAAGCGCTCGCCATGGTTGGCGCCGAACATGGCTACCAGCGCATGCTGCATCCCCAGCAGCAGGTAGAGATGGAACAGGTAGTAGAACATCGGGGCGCCGCCGAAGGTGGCGCAGGCGCGCGTGAACCAGTTGTCGTGCTTCTCGAGCGCCGCCATGCACAGCATGCCGGTGCCGATGGTCATCAGGACGAAGTCGAGCGAGGGCGGATACTTGGTGAAGTTCAGGAAAGACATGACGGTCTGGATGCCGGTCTCGCCCGTCACCCAGGGCGCGTTTTCGCCGTAGATGTTAAAGCCGCGCAGGACCAGCAGCAGCGCCAGCGCGCCCAGGCCGATGGTGACCAGCTGCTGCTTGCGGCGGCCCGGCTGCATTGCCGCGCCATACAGTGGACCGCAGACGTAGCCGAGCAGGATGACGCCGATCCAGGGCAGCAGCGGATAGGTGACCTTGAGCTTGACCGCGCCTTCGGAAATCAGGTAGCCGCGCTCGAGCAGCACGGTGTACGCCGCCTGGGCGAAGCTGCCGGGGGTGAAGCTGAGCCCTGCGAAGGCATTGTGGCCGAAGATGATGGCCAGCGCGACCGCACCCAGCAGCGCCAGCGGCAGGCGGTGCACCAGGGCCAGCACGATCATCGCCAGGCCGATAACCCAGATCACCTGCAGGAACAGCACCGCCGGCGGATACTGGCCGGCCCACGCGAAGTTCACCGCCACCAGTTCCAGCGCGACCAGCAGCAGGCCGCGCTTGACCAGGAAGCCGGTCGCATTGCGCGGTCCGGCCGCGGGATGGGCATACAGCCAGGCCGACAGGCCGGTCAGGAACACGAACATCGGCGCGCAGAAATGCGCCGCCAGGCGCGTGAAGAACAGCGAGGGTGCGGTCTGCGCGATGGTCATCGGGTCGGTCACCTGCATGTGCAGGTAGAGCGTTTCGCGCACGTGGTCGAACAGCATGATCAACATGATCAGGCCGCGCATGACATCGATCACCGCGATGCGCGAGCGCACCAGCTTCGCCTGGCCGGTCAGGCTTCCCGCTGCTGCGCTGCCGCCGTTCCACACGGATGGGTTGTACATATTCGTTTGGTCCATAGTTCTCTACCTCGCATTGAATACATCTGTGATTCGTCATCTGGGCCTGCTCTGGAAAATTCTACGGCGCAGCACGGTTTTTTTGTGCTTTGTTCGAGGCTGGCCACGACGTTTCGCACCCGAAGATGGGGCACGAAAAGCATATTGTTGCGTGACCGAGGGGCCCAGCAAGCTATGCTGAATGGCCGCCGCAAAACCACGCAATGTGCGCCGCGTCCTGCGCGAAACGCGACATTTCTGCGCCCGGCCTATGGTGTAATAGCCAGGTCACGAGGCCATCCCTGGCCTTCGTCACCAGCCACAGGAACCATTGCGATGACCGATTCGACTTCCCTCCCTGGCGCCTGCTCGCGCCGCGATGCCCTGCGTTCCCTGCTTGCCGGGAGCGTGGCGCTGAGCGCCGGCGGCATCCTGGTCGGCAGCGCACACGCGGCAGCGGCGCAGCCGCGCAAGGGCGGACGCATGACAATCGCCACCCAGTCCAGTTCCAGCGCCGATACGCTCGACCCGGCCAAGGCCGGTCTGTCGACCGACTACCTGCGCGCGCACATGTTCTACAACGGCCTGACTACCCTCGACGCCCACCTGGCCCCGCAGATGGCCTTGGCCGAAGCCTTCGAGACCGACGATGCGCTCACCTGGACCGTCAGGCTGCGCAAGGGCGTCGTGTTCCACGACGGTAAGCCATTCACGTCGGCCGACGTCGTCTACTCGCTCAACCGCCACAAGCTGCCGGCGACCGGTTCCAAGGTCAAGTCGGTCGCCCAACAGTTCGCGTCGGTGACGGCCGTCGACCCGCTCACCGTCAGGATCGTCCTCGAGGGCGCGAATGCCGACCTGCCGGTCATCCTGGCCACGGCCAACTTCGTGATCGTCAAGGACGGCGCCACCAGTTTCGATACCGCCGTCGGCACCGGCGCCTTCCTGTGCAAGGAATTCACGCCCGGCGTGCGCACGGTGGCGGTGCGCAATCCGTACTACTGGAAGGCGGGCCTGCCCTACCTCGACGAGATTGTCCTGTTCGGCATTCCCGACGAATCGGCGCGCGTCAACGCACTGCTGTCGGGCGACGTCGACTGGATCAACGACGTCAATCCGCGCAGCGCCAAACGGGTGCGCGAGGAGCCGCGCGCCGCGCTGCTGGAGGCAAAATCGGGCCTGTACACCGACCTGATCATCCGCAAGGACCTGGGCGTCGGACGCCATCCCGATTTCGCGACCGGCATGAAATACCTGATCGACCGCGAGCAGATCAAGCGCGCGGCCTTCCGCGGCTATGCCGACCTCGGCAACGACCAGCCGATCGCGCCCAGCAACCGCTTCTATTTCGCCGGCCTGCCGCAGCGCCCCTACGATCCGGAACGCGCCCGCTTCCACCTCAAGCGCGCCGGTGTGCTGGACCTCGAACTGCCGGTGGTGTGCTCGGTGGCGGCCACCGGTTCGGTCGACATGGCGATGCTGCTGCAGCAGTCCGCCTACAAGGCTGGCCTGAAGCTGAAGGTGAAACGGGTGTCGGCCGATGGCTACTGGTCGAACCACTGGAACAAGTCGCCCATGGGCTTCGGCAACGTCAACCCGCGTCCCAGTGCAGACATGGTCTTCACGCAGTTCTTCAAGTCGGATGCGCCCTGGAACGGCTCGGCATGGAAAAACGAGCGCTTCGACCAGCTGCTGGTGTCGGCCCGCGCCGAGACCGACGAAGCGAAACGCAAGCTGATGTACGCGGACATGCAGACTCTGGTGCACCAGCACTGCGGCGTCGGCATCCCGGTCTTCATCACGATCCTCGAAGGGCTCAGCAAGCGCGTCAAGGGTGCCTCCTCGCACCCGCTCGGCTCCTTCATGGGCTACAACTGCCCGGAGCAGGTCTGGGTCGACGCCTGAGCCGGCGCTCCCTGGCGATACCGATGCAGCCCCTGCGCCAACTGCACCGCTGGACAGCACTGGCCGGCGGCATGCTGTTCCTGCTGATCGCCATGAGCGGCGCCGTGCTCGTGTTCAAGAGCCAGCTCGACCCGGCGCTGAACGCCCCGCTGCTGCTGGCGCCGCGTTGCGCCAGCCCGCTGCCGCTGGACCGCCTGGTCGATGCCGCGCGCGCCGCCCATCCGGATGCGGGCGCGCTGACCCTGATCCGGCTGACGAGCGATCCCGCGAGCAGCGCACGCGTGCGTTTCAGCGACGGCCAGTGGATCCACGTCGACCGCTGCAGCGCGCGGGTGCTGGGTGCACGCCCAGTGTATGGCGGCGCCCTCGGCACCTTGTCCTGGCTGCACGGCCTGAATTTCGCGCCTGGCGACGGCCTGCTTCTGAAAGTCACGGGCACGGCCTTCGCCGCGCTGGTGCTGGCCGGGGTGGTGCTGTGGTGGTCCGGCGGCCTGAACAACCTGCGCCGGCGGCGCGGCCTGGCGGGCGCCGCGCGCCAGCTGGACTGGCATCGCAAGCTCGGTTTCTACGCCGCGCCCATTCTGCTCGTCAGTACCCTGACCGGCGTGCTGCAGGCGTTTTCCTGGGGCGCCGCCGGACCGACCGCGCCGGCGGCGCCGGCAACCGCCACCCACGCGTCGCTGGCGCAGCTGCTGGCCCGGGCCGAGACGCTGGTGCCGCAGGCGCGCCGGATCCAGATCCGCCTGCCGCGCGCGTCGGCGCAGGCGGCCAGCTTCGAGATGCTCGGTCCGGATGCGCCCCATGCCAACGCCCTCGATTACGTACTCCTCGATCCCGCGAGCGGCGCGCTGCTGCGCCATGTGCCGTATGCGTCGCACACGCTCGCGCACAAGCTGTACCTGACGGCGGCCGGCATCCACTACGGCTGGACCGGCGGCCTGGTCATGCAGCTGCTGCTGTGCGCGGGCGCGCTGTCGGTAGCCGGCCTGGCCTGGACCGGCACCGCCAGCTGGCTGCGCAAGCGCAGCCGCGCGCGCCAGGCGCAGCGCCAGTCGGCGCGCCTGCATCTGCGGGTCGCGCGCAAGACCGAGGAAGCCGCCGGCATCTGCTCCTTCGAGCTGGTAGGCGCGAACGGCGCTCGCCTGCCGCGCTTCGAGGCCGGCGCCCACATCGCAGTGCGGGCGGCGCCGCACCTGGTGCGCCACTATTCGCTCTGCAACCACCCGCGCGAGCGCCATCGCTACCTGATCTGCGTGCAGCATGCGGGCGATTCGCGCGGCGGCTCGCGCGCGATGCATGAAGAGGTCGAGACCGGCGACCTGCTCGAGGTCGGCCTGCCGCGCAACCATTTTCCCTTGTGCCCGTCGGCGCGGCGCTCGCTGCTGTTCGCGGGCGGGATCGGCATCACGCCGATCCTGGCCATGGCCGAGCAGCTGGCCGACGGAGGCGCCGACTTCGAACTGCATTATTTCGTCCGCACGCGCGAGCGCGCCGCTTTCGTCGACCGGCTCATGGAATCGCCCTTCGCCGCACGGGTTCACCTGTATTTCAGCGAGGGCCAGCCGGGCGGGCGACACGCGCTGTCCGCGCTGCTGGCCGATCCGAAAGACGGTGCCCATGTCTATGTCTGCGGTCCGGCCGGATTCATGGATGCGGTACTCGACACGGCGCGCGCCGCCGGCTGGGAAGAATCGTGCTTGCACCGCGAAGTGTTCGCGGGCGCCGCGGCCGGTGGCGCGAATTCTACTGTTGATGCGCCCTTCGAACTACGCCTCGCCGGCAGCGGCCGGGTAATCCAGGTCGGCCGCGAACAGACCGCGCTCGACGCCCTGCTGGCGGCCGGCCTGCCGGTGCCCCATTCCTGCCGCGAGGGCGTGTGCGGCAGCTGCCTGATCGGCGTCATCGAGGGCCGGCCCGAACACCGCGACCACTGCCTGAGCGAAGAGGAGCGCGCCCGCAACAAGGTGTTCGCGCCCTGCTGCTCGCGGGCGCGCAATGCCTGCCTGACGCTCGATCTCTGATCCGCCCCGGCCTTCCATTCAACATTCAATCGTTTCAGGAAAATCTATGCGCGTTATCGTATTGGGCAGCGGCGTGATCGGAGTGAGCACCGCTTATTACCTGGCGCGGGCCGGCCACGAGGTGACGATCATCGACCGCCAGCCCGGTCCGGCCCTGGAGACCAGTTTCGCGAACGCAGGGCAGATTTCGCCGGGTTATGCCTCGCCCTGGGCGGCCCCCGGCATCCCGCTGAAAGCCTTCAAGTGGCTGTTCCAGCGCCACTCGCCGCTGGCCATCCGCCCGGACGGCTCGCTGTTCCAGCTGGCCTGGATGTGGGAGATGGTGCGCAACTGCTCGCCCGAGCGCTACGCCGTCAACAAGGAGCGCATGGTGCGCCTGGCCGAATACAGCCGCGATTGCCTGCGCCAGTTGCGCGCCGATACCGGCATGCGCTACGAGGACCGCCAGCGCGGCACCCTGCAATTGTTCCGCACCCAACAGCAGTTCGACAGCGCCGCCAAGGACATCGAGGTCCTCAGGCAAGCAGGGGTGCCCTTCGAACTCCTGGGCGCCGGACAGCTTGCCGCCAGCGAGCCGGCCCTGGCGCAGGTGCGCGAAAAACTGGTCGGCGGCCTGCGCCTGCCAAACGACGAAACGGGCGACTGCCAGCTGTTCACGACCCGCCTGGCGCAGATGGCGCGCGTGCTGGGTGTGAAATTCCAGTTCGATACGGCAATCCGGCGCCTCTCGGTCAGTGATGGCGAAGTCGACGGCGTGGAAACGGACAAGGGCGTATTCATGGGGGACCGCTACGTGCTGGCGCTGGGCAGCTACTCGCGTGCGCTGCTGACGACCTGGTTCCCGCTGCCGGTCTATCCACTGAAGGGCTATTCGATCACGGTGCCCATCGTCGACGCCGCCCGGGCGCCCGTCTCGACGATTCTCGACGAGACCTACAAGATCGCCGTCACCCGCTTCGAGGACCGCATTCGCGTCGGCGGCATGGCCGAGATCGCCGGCCATGCCAGGAAGCTGAATCCGGCGCGCCGCCAGACGCTGGAAATGGTAGTCGACGACCTGTTCCCGGGCGCGGGCGACCTCGCACGCGCCAGTTTCTGGACCGGCCTGCGCCCGATGACGCCCGACAGCACCCCGGTCATCGGCGCGACGCCGCTGCGCAATTTGTTCCTGAACACCGGCCACGGCACGCTCGGCTGGACCATGGCCTGCGGCTCAGCCAGCGTGATCGCCTCCTTGGTGGGCGGCAAGGCGCCAGCCATTCCGGCGGACGACCTGGCGGTGTTTCGCTATGCGGGGACGTCTAGCCCGGCACCCGCGCCGGCCCTGGCGCGCGCTTGGGTGCGTTGAGTATTGCAGGACGAAGCAGCTAGAAATCTCGGGACATCTTCGTTCACAGCAATGCCGAAGGCTTCGATGACTCCAGCCTTTGTTACATGCTCCCATATCCCGTAATACCTAAAATGAACATGGCAGGATTCCTATAACGTCAGATGCTGGGTTCTGGTGCAAATTATGGATGAGGGGTGATGGTGCGTTGCCTGTCTGACGGCCTGGCGATCTGCGTGCCGCGCATCGAGGCCCCGTTCGGCGTGCTTCGCATCCAGGCCCGGCTATGGAAGACCCAGCTGGCATTACAGCTCTACCATGCCAACAGATCTGGAGTTGCGGGGGACTTTCGACTTAGAGCGCCTAACAAAACCGCCATGACGGCGTTGCAGCGCCTCGCCGTACACTCGTACTGTCTTCGGCGCTGCGCCTTGCCCTGACGGTTTTGTTAGGCGCTCTTAGCCGCTATTAAGTCGAATTATTTCAAAGAGCGGCTGCACTGTTCCACGCGGCGCCATCGCCGCACCGGGCCACGCATTCATGGCGTTCTTCGCAGTCCAGTGCCACCGTCTTGCACCCGGTCAATGCGCCCGGTGTCGATGACGGTCGTCGTGTTCGGCGTCCATGGCGGCTGCGAATGCAGCTGGAGACGCAAGGTGGCAATGCATCCGGGGTGCGCGATGGCGCCGCGCGCAGCTGCAGGGTGCTGCCGCCCACGCGAGGAAATACCACGGCCAGCTTGGCATTCGGCCCGCTATGGACGAGACCAGCACGTGCAGTGGATGCGCCGATCACGCGGTGGGCGCAGTGTCCTGCGCTCAGTTCGCTGGCGCGGCCACCCTTACGAGACGTCCAGAGCTCGGCACCGTTACTTCGCTGAGCGCGACGTGTCCAAGCCTGGCGCTTCGGTGTCGGCGATTTATAATGAACATTCCTCTATCACGAGGAGGCGACCATGCTGGATCCGGTCAGTGCTATCGCTTTTGAGATACAGTCCTCAAAAGGCGTGTTCGCCTTGCTGCTTGGTTCAGGGGTGTCCTTTACCTCGAAAATCCCCACCGGATGGGCGATCACGCTCGACCTCGTCAGAAAGATTGCAGCGCTGCAGCGTAAAGACTGCGGAGATCAGCCTGAGGTTTGGTATCTGCGCACATTTGGAAAAGCGCCCGATTACTCGGACATGCTCGATCTCCTGGGCTCGACACCATCGCTACGCCAGACGATCATTCGTCAATATATCGAGCCCTCCGACGCCAAGCGGGCACGCAAAGAGAAACTTCCGACGCTGGCGCACCGAGCCATCGCCAAGCTCATGGAGCAGGGCTACGTGCAGGTCGTGCTGACCACGAATTTTGATCGGCTACTTGAGCTTGCCCTAGCTGATCTGGGCGTTCACCCGACCGTACTCTCTGCAGCCGAGCATGTCGCCGGCGCTCAACCGTTGACCCACGCGGGGCCAACCATTATCAAGCTGCATGGTGACTATTTGGACATCAGGATTCGAAACACGAGTAGCGAACTTGCGCACTACGAGCCTGAGATGGATGAGCTCTTAGATCGTGTGCTCGACGAATATGGCCTCATCGTATGTGGCTGGTCGGCCGAGTGGGACGTGGCATTGAAGGCTGCCATTGAGCGCGCACCGTCGCGCCGCTACCCGATGTATTTCTCGACGCTTTCTTCGCCAGGCGCCGCAGCCCAATCGCTGGTACAGCGCCGGTCAGGCCGCATCATTCAAATCGCAGGTGCTGATAGCTTTTTTGATGAGGTGGCCCAGAAGGTTGAGACGATCGAAGACCTGCGCAAACCGCATCCGGTCTCCGCGCAACTTGCAGTTGCGCTCATGAAGGAATACATGCCGGAGCCTAAGCACCGCATCCATCTACACGACTTGGTGGCGAAGGAGTTGGCCCATGCAGCAGCCGCAATGAGCTCTGCAGATTTTCGGACTGACCGCAATGCCAATCTTGAGAATGATTTCGTAAAACAAACACTTCGCTTCGTGTCACTGTTGGACACGCTCATCCCGATGGCCTACACGGCCGGTATGTGGGCAAGTGAAGAGCAGGCCTTGCAATGGTTCAACGCGATCGTCGCTTTTTCACAGCGGCCCCGCGATGCTCGCGGCGGCTACCCGCAGTTGGTAGAACTACAAGCATTCCCCGCGGTGCTTATTTTGTACGCATTCGGTGTGGGTGCCATCGTTGGAAAGCAACACGCTTTGCTCGGCAAGCTGCTTTCCACTGAAATCGATACTAGGCACGGAAATAGGTACGGATTCGGTCGCACGGCACTGGGGGATGGACTCAATATCGAATTGGCTGTCACAGACGGCGATTACTATTTCAAACTCGTTCCTGGGTGTAGCCACTATGGGTGGCCCGGCAATGAACTGATCGCCGACGTTCTTCGTCCTCATACGAGCAGCGAACTCCTGGATGACGAAGCGTTCGACATTGCTTTCTCAACGTTCGAGCTAGCGCTTACTTTCGGATACGTAGAGCGGCATTGGGACGAGCATGCAGTGTGGCCACCACGCGCACACTTCGCCGAGAAACCGCGTATCGCAGTGCGATTGATCGCTGAGTGGGAAGCCGAAGCTGCAGCGAACAAGGAAACCAATTCTTTACGTTTGATGGCCGGCCTGGTAGCTGAGCCCCATTTCGATCAGGTCCGTGCGCTTGTCGACTTTCGACACTGACTGGCTCGGCTGCGGAACTGTCGCACGAGCCGTACACCGGCAGCTCATTGAACGTTTCGTTAAATATCGTTGACGTCCCCAGCACTGGCTCCAGCATGTAGCAAGAGAACGGTGAAGACGTGCCAGATGAAATGGTCACACATTTACTTTAGCTGCATCGGCTAAACACACATTTGCTTCAGCAGTAGTTACACATTTCTTTCATCGGACGCTTGGCCTCATCCCCATCGCGCTGACCGCCCTTGCCAATTGGCTTGGCGATTACACCGCATACAACGTAAAACCTATTTACATCATATTCGACGTATCTGCTTGTTAAAACATCTTTAATGATGTAAATTTAATTTACACCATTTATGATGTTCTAGCGCCATGGACTTTCCTATAAACACTTCTACGCAACTTCCGCCCGTATTGCGTGGATTGCGAAAGCAAGCGGGATTGACGCAAGCCGAAGTCGCCGCGCGCATTGGAACCACCCAGCAGGCCTACGCGCGGATCGAGGCCGACCCTTCGGCCACGAGCGTGGGACGGTTCCTGGCGATCCTGCAAGCTATTGGCGCTGGCATGGCGTTGCAAGTGGTAGGCTCGCCTGCCAAGGCAATGCCCAACGCACGCACGTCCAGTACCGTACTCGCCAAAACACAGAACGGCGCCATGCCGGTCGCGAAAACAGTCGGTCGACGCCATTCGACAAAAACCAAAGCCATGGGAGCCGCACCAGCAAAGGTGACGCCCCCCTCGGGGAACAAAGAGAACTGGTGATGGGACGCCATTCGCATAAGCAATCGCTCGTCATTTGGCTCAACGGGACGCCAGTGGGCACATGGCAGACGTCCGGGGCGGGTCATTCGCTGACGTATTTCTCCGAATGGCTGATGGACGAGCAAGCTCGTCCTCTATCATTGTCATTGCCGCTGCGGCCAGCGAGCGGACCCTATAAAGGAAAAATGGAAGGGGCGATTGTCGAGAACTATTTCGACAACCTCTTGCCCGACAGTGACCAGATTCGCAAGCGCCTTGCCACACGTTTTAAGACCAATGGCACTGCTCCGCACAATCTGTTGGCGGCGATCGGTCGCGATTGCGTTGGCGCTGTTCAGCTCCTGCCGGAAAACGAGACGCCTCACGACCTGTTTCGCATCCAGGGCGAGCAACTGGATCAAGCCGGCGTGGCTAACATCTTGAGGAAGACAGTGTCGACCACGCAGATCGGCAGCGATGCTGATGAGGACGAGCTGCGCATATCAATCGCCGGCGCCCAAGAAAAGACGGCGCTGCTCTGGCACGCCAACGCCTGGCATAAGCCACTGGGATCGACGCCGACGACGCACATCCTCAAGTTGCCGCTTGGCCTCGTGGGTAACGCCAAAGCTGACTTTCATACGTCGGTCGAGAACGAGTAGCTTTGCTCGAAAATTCTCGCGGCGTTCGGGCTACCGGTCGCCAAAACAGACATCGGGATTTTCGAGGACCAAAAGGCGCTGATCGTTGAACGCTTTGACCGCAGGTTCGCTAGCGATGGCAGTTGGATCGTCAGGTTGCCTCAGGAGGACTTCTGTCAGGTCGGGGGAATCTCTCCGCTCAAAAAATACCAAAACGAGGGCGGCCCTGGCATTACCCAAATCATGAAGACTTTAGGAGGCTCGACTGCAGCCGACGTCGATCGCTTCAACTTCTTCAAGACCCAGATCATCTTCTGGCTGTTGGCTGCAATCGATGGGCACGCGAAAAATTACAGCGTATTTCTTCTGCCGGGCGCGCGATTTAAGCTGACACCAGCATACGACGTCCTGTCGGCCCATCCAGTATTGGGCAGCGGTCCCAACCAGTTTTCACCGTTCAAGGTCAAGCTAGCGATGGCCGTCAGAGGCACTCACTACCACTATAAGCTCATGGAGGTGCAAACAAAGCATTGGGTCCATCATGCAGCGATCGTCGGTCTCGGCGACAACGTGGCGCTGTCGATCATTGATGAGATAGTTTCCGGCACAAAGAAGGTGATCGACGAGGTTTCGCGGCAAATTCCCGATGAGTTTCCCCACAAGATGGCCGAGGCAATCTTTGCAGGGATGCGCGCGCAGTGCGCTAAGCTATAGCTGCAGACCAAATCTTGCAGATGCTCAGCGGATGAAAGAAAACTCGACATTTCATAATGTAATGTCGAGTTTCATAAGGAGAGGTTTCAAAGACGTAAGATTGCCTCAAATTGCTATGCAGCTCTCACTGCTTGTACATGCGTTGATCGAAGGTGAAGGGGCGTACCACTGTCAGCTTCACCTGGGCGTAATTCGGATGCAAGGGATTGACGATAACGTTGCTTTCTTCAGGGAGAACGACTGAAGGAACACGCATAGCTAATGCTTCCCCTCGCTCGAGCCATGCTCGCCCAAGGCCCTGCGCGCTTGCAGAGGTCGGTAGTTCATCCCAGCCTGTCGGAAGGTCGTGTATGCCAGGCGTGAGAATGTCGCAATTATCCGGAATGTCGACCGAGACCAATACCAAGGGCGGAAGCGCAGCCTGTCCCACGTGCACAAACTTCTCTAGCGCGCAGATAGCGATCGACGCGCCGCAGTACAGTGCTGGCATGCCGACAGGATTCCAACGCCCTCCATATAGAGCTGCCCCGGCACACAAACGATCAAGCGCATACTTTCGGTGAGCAATGCGCCACAGCCTCATAAGGCGCCACCTGTGGCGATCGCGTTCAAGACCTGCCGAACTGCCTTCGCACCAGGTTCTGTATCCAAGTAGTCAATCGGTGCAGTACCTAAGAAGGTCTGGTTGGGGGATCGCAGCCATTGTTTTGCCATAGCCTCGTCCTCAAACACATCTTCCGCCATTGCAGCAACGTCAGCGAGACGCCACAGGCGCTCTGACGCTGCAGGATCCAAGAGCGCATGGCGCTTGATCAGCCGATGTGCGGTGGTGTCAGGGACGTGCGTAATGGCACGTATCCGGGACGCTGGGACTTCAAAATAGTCTCCAGCTGCCGTCAACAGGTCGGCGGTTAGACCTGTACGAATCACTTCAATCGGATCCCGACCATCCTTCAGATCACGGCGTAAGACCGCAAAAAGATTTTGCATCGCTGCTGAGGCTGCCCGCTTTCCCTCTTTTTTGCCTTGGTGATCTGCGTTGTCCATAATGCCTCCATTTGGTAGTTAATCATACACCAAATGGCGGCTAGCAGTGCGCGCTAAAAACGCTAGGCCATGACGAGCCAAGACAATTGATGAGCAACCCTACTTTTCGCCAGCAGATTCCTCTGTCCCCGTAGAGGCTCACCTTTCGACATCGGCGCCAGAATGACGCTAATGATGCCGAAGCCATTCGTGAAGCAATGAGCAGGCCAAACATGTGGTTTGTCGCGGCAAAGACAGTCGAGCAGCAAGACGTTCAGGCCGTTCACCGTGTCCGGGCGAGCCTCGTCGATCAGTGCAAGTCAAGAGCCAATTAGATTCGAGGCTTGACTTCGGAATATGGCATGTCGGCGCCAAGAGAACTCCTATATCTGAGAGCGGCAATCCCTCGTTGGCTTGAGGATCGGGCGAATGGCTTGAGCGAGCGCTTTCGCCGGCTGTTACGCGGACTGTGGCAAGACCTGCTTGTGGTGGACGAGCGTGTTGAAGAGCTCGACCGGGATATCGAGCAAATTGCGCGAACCGATCCGGCTGGCGGTGCGCCTGCAGCAGCTACGCGGTATCGGACCGGTGACCGCAACGGCTTTGCTGGCAACAGTTGGCGACGCCAGCCAGTTCGCCAATGGCAGGCAGATGGCTGCTTCGTTTGGGCTCACGCCCAAACAAAACAGCTCAGGATCTCGGGCGCGCAGGTACACGATTCGCGTTTCCTCATCCCGCTGGTAGAGTCAATCCCGGCAGTTAAAGGGCTGGCAGGCCGTGCTCGCAAACGTCCAGGTAAGCTGCATGCCAATTGAGCGTACGCTTCGATAGCCCATCGGGCTTAGTTGCGCAGTCGGGGCATCGCAGCTCGTATCGCGCGCTAAGGTGTGGAGTTGCGCGAAAGGCTTGGGCGGTGGCGTTGGGTCGTCGAGCGGACCTTGGGTTGGCTACATCGCTTCCGCAGATTGCGCATCCAGCATGAGTGGCGAGCAGACGTGCACCAGGCGTTTCTTTCGCTTGCCTGCTCGCTCATCTGTTGGCGGTATGTCGAACGATTTTGTTAGGCGCTCTTAGGCGCCGGCACACGTGCCCGGCCTACGCGGAGATCGGCAGTGCTAGCGACTGGCCGCACCATTTCCATCTGATTTTGCGTCATGTACCCAAGGTTGCGCTTGAGTTTGGGCATGATTTCCTTGTCGAGAATGCTAGGCGGGATGTCTAGTACAGATTGAATTCGACCTAGCGCATCTGGCCAACAAACAGCGAGGTTTTGGTCTTAAGTGCGGAGCCGACGACGACTCGCATCTCGAGCGGCGCTCCGTTACTGCTGTCATGCAGCGCCCACAGGCGGTAAGCCGGGAGATTGACCGGGATCAGCAGGCTAAGACCGAAATCCGGTAACCAGTGCAGACGCTCGAGCGTCGGTTCGGGCTGCGCACGCGCTGCGCCGGCAATACATTGAGCGCGTCGATGGTGCCACGGCCCAGCCCCCATCTTCGTCCAACCCGTGACGCGCCTGAAAATTCGAGACGCCCTCTTTTGTCGACTCACTCCTTCAGGGGGGCAGTACGTCGATCCGCAGGTTACCTAGCAGAACCAAGCGCGAATACAGCGCCCTCGCGGCAAGATACGCGCCAGGCGCGACCTTGGCCGGCGGTCGCGGTAGCGTCGAATACGGCTCAGACAGCTCGCGGCAATGTGCCAATGCTGCCTTGACCCGCCCGTATTGCCAGACTTGCGGCTTAGCCGCCTGCACTGCAGCCTGGAGCCTCCCGGCTGCGAGTCCGGAACGCAGGCCTCCTACAGGATCATGCTGCCTCAGGCGCGGATCGGGCAGGTAGTTGTGATATTCGGACCGCACGCGACCGACTCGCAGGTCGGCCAGGCAGTGAAGCATGGCCGCGGTGAACGCGACATCGAAACGAGCGGAATCGGCTTCGCCTGAGCGCAGCTGCCGCTGCAGGGAGTCCGCGCCGTAATCGAAAGGGGTCAGGCCTTGCAGCTTTGCCTAGCGCAGTACCCATAATGCGGCAGCCGCCGCCGGCGGATTCTAGGCTGGCGAAAACTTGCGCCGGGCGTAGAACCGATCAAGCCGGTCGCGCTCATCGTATGGTCCCGTGGGTGCCGTTGCGACTGCGAGGCCTGGACAGCCAAGGTATGTATGGTGGCGGTGGCGCTCCGCGCAAGAACCGGACTGGAGACGAGCGCCGCTACTACGCAGAGCGCGAGCGCAGCGCCGATTTTTGTGGCTAAGCTTCATTGACGCTTTCGAACCTTGGCAACCATACGTTACCGATCCGCATCATACCCTCCAGTGTAGTGATGCCCAGCAGCGCCGCGATTTCCTGCGGTATCCCCATTTTTGGCGCGAGATAAAAGTAGAGAGTAAGCGGTACGAGCAAGTTTTCTGTATCGGTGTAATGCCGCCGAGTGCCATGGTGGCCAGTCATGCTTCTAGGTCCCTAAATAAATGCAAACTCGTGGATTTCGTCGAGCGTTTCAAGTCAGAAGTCGCGAACATGCCTAACACACATGTCCATAGTAGAATGCCTTGTAGCAATAAGCCACCAGTAACCTCAACAATGAAGGATACATATATGTCCAAGGTAGATCTGTCAGATTACAACCTCAGCGAGCTTAAAGGATTGCAAGCGGAGATCGAACGAGAAATCAAAAATCGCCAACAACAAGAGGTCACTAAAGCACGCGAACAGATTATCGCCATTGCTCAGGGCCTAGGCATATCCGTCGAAGAGCTGCTTACGAATAGCGGCCCGAAATCTAAAGGTAACGGCAAAAAGGTGCAGGCGCGGTACCGAAATCCGGCTGACAATGCGCAGACGTGGACGGGCCGTGGTCGACAGCCGAAGTGGATTGCTGAAGGGTTGGCGGGGGGAAAAACGCTCGACGATTTCAGAATTTAACTCAGGTCACTGTATTGGAAGAAGCGCACAGGGGCTCAGCATACTGAGTACAAAGCGAGGATGAACGTATATTAGGTACGTATCCTCGCTCATGAAGACGCAGGGACGAGCGCCCATGCGGCCGTTGGGCTGCACCCGTTAGGTGGCAGGTCGATCGCAGCGGCGCCAAGAGCAAAAACGCTTCCACGATAATACAAGTTATCATCCGATGAGCTCGCTTGAGAAAGAGAACTTATGTCACAACAGCGGCAAGCCGCGTGCATGGCCGCTAAGCCGGGGCTTTCGTTACCTCTCCGCGGCACTGCGTACCGCTGTGCGAGCAAGGCTTACGCTATGCACAGCACCTTGTATATGGCATGGGACGAGCAAAGCCACCTGTGCCACTCACCTCTCTCAGCTGTAGGTCGCAGCTGCTTTTGGTCTCGCTGGAGGCTACTACCCGATCAATCGCACGATTAAAAAAGAAAGTTCAGCGTGAACCCACGCTGGGCCGCCGTCGTACGGCGCTTGGCGATGGCCAGCGCGGTGCAGCGACAGCAACGAAACACCAAACGCCACGTGCCACGTGCTAGCTTTGCTGCAATAACGAATGACCTAGCAGGGCAAAGAACACTCGCGCCCAGTCTGTCAAAGATAATTCCCTGCAAGTGTCTGGCTTCGTCGCATAGGACGATACCAAGTCCACACCAAGAATCTCGATTGGCAACGAACGCTGTTTCGAAGCGTTAAGTTCCTCAAGGTGTAGATAGAGTAGCCTGCATCGATCAGTTCGGGGTACGGCGTAGAAGCGGCAGTCTGCCATTTCGGATGCCACCGCAGGCGTTTAGCGGATTCCAAACAAATCTATCGTTACATACTACCTAGTTGGTACCCGGCGGATTCGACGGGCGGCTTGCCGTCAACTGCTCAGTTTCCCGTAACAATGACAATGGGCATCATCCTCTAGTCATGGTTAAAGTCCACAAATTTAGGCCTTTCGCTTAATGTCTTGCTGCCCATTTACGTTGCAATGAAGCGAAATACGTGAAAAGTTGATTAAGAGGGAACTTCTTGAGACTAATGTACTCAAAGCTCTTTCGTCAACAGATGGAGAAATCGGATGAGATATACCAAACGCGCGCTTTTACTTGCCGCTACTATTCCAACTTTCAGTGATGCTGCAACTATTGCTGTGCTTCCCAATAGTGCTTACCCTACACCCTGCAGTGCGTTCGCAGCGGCGCGCGATGGGGACGTTATCAATATTACGGCGGACGTCTACTCCGGCGACGTGTGTAGAATCGATAAAAGCAACTTAACAATTCGTGGCGTGAACGGACGACCAAAGATCGATGCAGCCGGAATGAGCTCCCAAGGGAAGGCAATTTGGGTTATAGGTGGCAATAACGTTGTTGTTGAAAACATCGAAATGTTTGGAGCCTCAGTGCCGGATCAAAATGGCTCTGCCCTACGTTTAGAAGGCACAAACTTTACCTTGAGAAACTCGTTTTTACATGACAATGAAAATGGCATACTAAGCGGGGTGAATACTGCTAGTACCATTGTCCTGGAAAACAACGAGTTCGGATACAATGGCTATGGCAATGGATACAGTCATAATGTATATATCGGGAAAGCTGGTAGGCTAATTTTTCGCTTCAACTATTCGCATGACGCCAACGTTGGCCACAACCTTAAAACTCGCGCGTTAGTTAACACGATCTCCTACAATCGTTTTTCAAGCCTGCGTTTAGGCGAAACAGGTAGCACCAAAGCCGGCAAGCCGAGTTACGAAATTGATATCCCCAATGGGGGTACGACCTCTCTTATCGGCAACGTGATCATGCAGCCCGTTGACGGAACTAACCGGAATATCGTAGCCTACGGCGAAGAAGGTATCGCTGGATATGCAACGGACCTGTACATAGTGAACAATACCTTTATCAATGACGAAAGGTCGCGTGGTACGTTCATAATGGTTGGTGCTGAAGTTAAAACATCAGTTGTACTGATTAACAATTTATTTAGTGGCTATGGTCAACAAGTTACTCAACCGAGTGCGATTAAGCGCACTAATTACCAGGCAACGTCCGTAAACTTCGTCAACAAAGCGGCTTATGATCTTCGTCCACTTATCATTCCCCAGATCGTGAACGCTGGCTCTGAGGCTGGCTACTCAACTGATGGGACCTCGCTGGATGTGGATTTCAGCTACAGGCACATTGCTTCTGCAGATGCACGTATTGTCCTCGGCGCCCGGAAGGATATCGGCGCATATGAAGTTTATTAATCGCACTTACCGATTACCAGCGTCATACGGTTGGGTTAATGAACCAACAATGTTGTGTCTTGGCAGGCGTTTTCCCTTAATATTTTTCTCAAAATTTAATAAGTGGTAACGGTTTGCTCAACTCATTGCGGTTCGAGCAAGCCGTAGTATTGTATTCGTAGCGGGCTGAACAATTCTGATTGTTGATAGTTTTCGTTGCAGCGCCGAAAATTTATGCATCCTTTATAACCCGTCTATTGTGTTGAAAGAGGTAACCTTTTCTCTACTGATGATAAGCGTTACCTCGACTGCACAAGTTGCCGCTTATTGATCCGGCGTTATCTTAATGAGCGCGGAAAATGTGGCACGCAGTACTTAATGTCGAGCTCTCCTTTGCCTCTGCATTGCAATACATGCATTGATCCAGCGTGGTTACCATAGTTTGCATCATTGCAATCTCTGCTGGCTGGCCGGATGAACTGTGGGATGTTCGCCAACGCAAGCGAACTCACTATTATATCAAACTTCGAAACTCTGGCCAAACTAAGGGGCAGAATCAAGCTAGTACTCCTTTTACGCTCGCCGGCATCGTACGAACATTAGAGTAGCTGAAAAGCAAGCCATCTGGTCAACAACTACGTCAACTCAACTGATATGACCCTCGGTAAGCCAGCGTCATATTAAAGAGGAGCCTTCAATTGCAGAGGAAGAGCACTCTCGCACCGCATAACCCAGCAAGAAAGAAGCTATTGCCGTTGCTTCTAACTCAGCAGTGCGAGAAAGCTTTCATCTGATCCTTGCATACTCACAAAGTCGTTTCATTCCATGTTTTTACCGTATGTAAGCAATGACTGGGTAAAATGTGACCACTATATCAATAGCCCGGCGGCAATTTCTGTAGCAAAACAGTTCACATGGAAAATTTTTTTGCCGAAATGTTGAACTTTGGCAGTTGACCTACGTCAAAGTTACTCCTTCTTTCGTGATTAAAGGCATTTCCGTTGAAAACTTTTGCTAATTCGTCTACCCGTACTTCTGCAATGTTCGTCGCTGGTTTTGCAGCACTGTTTACCGTTACCGCTGGCGCTAGCGCTGCGGACCTGTATGTGTCCACCTTGGGCAAGGACACGAACGTCGGTACCTCGAGCAGTGCTCCTTTGCGTACCATCCAGCGCGCTGCAGTTCTTGCCAAGCCTGGATATGTTGTCCACGTAGCTCCCGGTACCTACACCGAAACCGTTACCTCCACCGTCAGTGGCACCGCGACCGCACGTATTCGCTTCGTTTCGGACACCAAGTATGGAGCGATTCTCAAGCCGGTCACTGGCGCGTACACGATGTGGAGCCAAAGGGGTGGCTATACCGATATCGACGGTTTCCAGGTCAACGGTGCCGGTAGCACGAGCGTGCGCATCGGTATCGCCATGACCGGCGGTAACTCGTCGGTTAGGAACAGTTGGATCCACGACGTCGCGATGACCTCTGGCTGTGACAATCGTGGCGGGGGCGGCATCGTGACCGACCAAAGCCGCGGCAAGACCTACTCGAACTACCAGATTTTCAACAACCGGGTCCACAAGGTCGGTGGTGGTTGTGGCTACATCCAGGGCATCTACCACAATTCGTCCGGCATGATCATGAATAACGTTGTCTCGTCCACCAGCCAAGGTATCAACCTGGGCCATGACAATAACAACACCCTGATCATGAACAACACGTTGTTTGCCAACTCTGGCTATGGCGTGCGTTACGGCGGCTGCAAGGAAGCCTACAACAACGGTTGCCCAACCCGCAATATTCAGGTGCATAACAACATCATTTACGCGAATGGCGGCGGCATCCAGGGTCCGATCGCATCGGAAGACGTCGGTAACAGCGTGTCTACCAACCTGGTGTATGCAAACCGCACGAACTTCGATCTCGCGAGTCCGAGCAGCGCCACCAAGACCGGCATCATCAGTGCCGATCCCAAGTTTGTGCAGTATCTCGCCAGCGGCGATGGCAACTATCACCTGCAGACGACCTCCCCAGTCATCAGCAAAGGCTTGACCGCCAACGCGCCCATCACCGATTTCGATGGCAAGACGCGCGGTGCGAAGATTGACTTCGGCGCCTACGAGTCGTACCTCTACTAAACTTCACGAAATCGATGCCGGCCGCAAGGCCGGCATCCGGTGACCAGCTTGCAAGCGTCACCAGCACTGCCAGGTCCACCGAACTCTTTGCTCAACGAATCTACCTATCGTTCATAGTAGAAACCACAGGAACGGAAAAAGCTCAAAAGCATCTAAGTGCGTTTATAAGAGAACGCTCAAATAGCTGAGTGGGCAATGACTATCGCTAAGTTGCTGAGCCCGTGTCTTTTTAAGTTCCGGGCAAGACAGTAACGAGACAGGTGCCCCAGCAATAGAAGAAAATTTAGGACGTCAGGCGCGAACCATTATCAATTCGCGTAGCGCGAAAGACAACGAGAATTTCCTCCTTACTTATTGACCGGCCGGAGGAGAACAAGCCCAATATTAGAAGTAGCAACGATTGCGCCGCTGTCATTGATTGCGACTGCACTGTCTACCACCTGCCAAGGACGCGCATTATTTATGTGCTCGTTCAGGTCTAGCATGCCCGTGCTCGCCGCCCACACAAATGCATGTCGATCGCCAGCCTTGTTTTCGGAATAGCCGACGATCTGTCCATTCGCGTTAACATGTGAAGCGCCCGACGACCGCCCACCAAACGTGCCAAGCCGACGCATGCCACCTGTACGCGTCCAGGACATCGCACGCTGATTGCCATCGCGGAGATTGATGAGGCCTACAATGTGCAGGTTAGGCGTCACCGCAGCAATTACTGCTTCCGTACCGGAGTCCTTTCCAAGGTCTACCATTCCGTCGGTGGACGTCCATAGGAAGGGGCTATAGCCGCCATCACCGGAACCTCTACGATTGCCCGCCACCTGTCCCTTGTCTCCCACCGCTACAGGAATAGCATCTGAGCTTTTCAACGTATCGATGTCACGCATGCCACCAGTTCGGGTCCAAATGAAAGAATGCCTTTCGTTGGTAACAGTTTGCGACGCGCCTACAATCATACCTGCGTCGTTAAGGGCTCTACCGAAGGAAACGCTAGCTGCCCCCTTCGTAAGTGCTCCCAGGTCTTCCATACCCGTGTCGGCGCTCCAGCGAAACGCATGCGAGTTCGAAGTGCCGGTGACAATACCGTGATTATTAATCGCAGCGGCCTCAGACTCAGCCGTTTTAGGCAGTCCGCTTATGTCGAGCATGCCCTTTGTCGCGCTCCAAACAAACGCGCGCTTGACGCCAGAGCTGGTAGTGGCACTGCCAGCAATTTGTCCTAAGTCATTCAAGTCAACTGCTAAAACGTCGTTACCTCCAAGCGTGCCTATATTCCGGACAGTCTTCCCGTCAAAGAAGTAAGCAGTCGCCCCTTTAAGTGACTGCATTGAAAAGGACACATGCCCTTTAGCGTTAATGGAAGGGTTTGCAGCAAGCAATCCAGGAGCAAGATTGATTAACCGATAGCAAGTTCGCGAACTGGAGCATTTCGTTCCGACGGCAAAGGAAGGTGGTGCATACGACGCAATTGCTGCGCTCACTGCAGCCAACGCGAAAAGTAAGGTCCTCACACCAAACAGACCTCGTTGGCTGGTTGAATAAATATAGCTTCTTCGATTGAATCCCATATATCTCTCCAAGCCAACTGCATACCACGTGTGCCCCAGTTGGGTAAAACCGCGTGCGACACGCGCAAGCTTAGCCGACTGAAACCTTTTTAACGGCCATACCCGACGTTAGCCCTAGTTAGGTTTCGGATCCGCGGCCCTCATCCGAATTATTCCGCGTCCTACTTGCAGCCATCAGCCTTCTCCGCCTAGTTTTGCGAGCGCGGCATTTATTACTTTCAGGACGATTTATCGTGTCAGCGGTGAAGAACTACGCATCAGGAGCGAAAGAATAAGAATAGTTGAAATAGCCCGAGTCTACGCTGGGTTGCCCTAAATTTTTCCTAGTCATACTGCAACTCGTGCGTCACCATGCAAACGAGTAGACTATCTAGTGGACCTGTCGCGCGAACTTCAAATTGACGCCTGAACACAAAGATTGCGTAAGAGAATCCGTAAGACTACCATAACAACCGTTCGGCGTACGTACCATCCTGTTATTTCTTAATATAGGGAGGTGTAAGTGACCGCAATAGCTTGATGCTTATCAATGAACTGTTTATTCTGCTGCGCGATCGGTCAGATATGTGCTAATTTCTCGAGTAATCACTGGCTCAGCGGCACTAGGCCGTCCTCGTTACACACGCGTAGTACCTTGTACAAGATATAACTCTAATTTTATTACTCGTATAAACGAGTTCTGAACGCACATCCATAAACCACGACAATATAAGAACAAAATTTTTATATCGTCAGCGATAACAGGGCTGAGGATTGCAATATGGATCGGCGGTTTCCGTCTTCTCGTTCAAAAAGGTCTAACGATACACAGCCCAAGGGATTCTAATGTTCTCAACCATTATCGATAGTTGCCGATGAAATAGCAGTATAACGGAAGCACTCACTACCTTGTCCTAACAAACGCTCTTTTCCGGCCCCTTCCCGAAGTAGCTTTGCATTTCTGTGGACGTCAATAACCGAGTACGTTGACGTCTATGGGCAGCCACTACTACGTAACGAACACACGGTTGCGCCCCGGCGGCATAGGATGATACACAAAAGCACCGTGCTGCTTGATCAGAGCAACACGGCGGACGTTGCCGGCACGAGCCAAGGAGCGGCCGTTACCAATGTACGAAATGACGCGACATGAAAATAACTGCTTACACTTTGGGGTACATATGATGGTGACTGAAAATAGGGAGGTTGACGGCCCAGGGCTTTCAGATAAAACATGCTGGCCCGATGAGGCCGAGCTGCGAGCCGAGTTTACTAGACAGCATAGGAATCTTGACCTTAGGCAACATAAACTTCATGGCAGCTATCGTCGTTCGGGTGTCGACGCTCTATGGAAGCAGCACTGCCGAACCGCGGCATGGATGGCCAGTCGTAGAGGTTCACGCACTGTTACCGAAATCGAAACTGATACTGAAATAGAATCTCGTGAGCGTTCATACTTTGAGCGACAGATGGGGGGGCAAGGTGTAAAAGATTTTACACGACGCCCAGGCGGGCGCTATGAAAATATGGTGCTCGAATGGTACTGGGAAGGATGGTGCGCACACGCCCGAGCAACGGCGAAAGTTGTTAGCTAACTTCTGAAGCTAAGCGTACAGAAGCACACTCCACGTGTGATTAAGCTGCTGTTAGCCCCACAATGAGAAATTAATTAGATTATGTCACCCATTAGTCACTCTCGCAAATGACACGAAGCACAGCGGCAATGCACGTACCTGCGTTCGGAGCGCTTTTCACGACAAACGTTCCGCCGAGCAATTCAATGCGCTCACTCATGCCTATCAATCCCATCCGTGCTGTTGAGGCGCCGACTTCTTTCCAACGCGACGCATCAAATCCAACCCCGTTGTCAGCGATCGTAAGTGTGATCTCTTCATTCGCAGGCCCACGCTTCATCTCAACGATAACTTGACCGGCGTTGGCGTGACGCAGGATATTGGTAACACTCTCTTGTACAATACGGAATAATGTGATTTCGATCTCCAGTGGAAGACGCTCTGGAAGATCTGTATACTCGAAAACCCAATTGGGGCCATCCTTAAACAGGCGCATCAGCAGCTCATAAATAGTTGCTTCTAACCCGAAAAATTCTAATTTTGCCGGTCGTAGTGATGCAGACATATTCCGAACTAATGCGATTAGTTCACTAACCTCATCCTTGGCCTGTAGTACTAATAAATTTTTCTCGTCCGCGTCCATGTCGGATTGCGCGCGATCTAGAAACATCTTGATTCCGCATAGCCGTTGGCCGAACTCGTCATGTAATTCTCGCGCTAGTGCTTTGCGCTCAGCTTCCTGGGCATTAAGCAACTTCAACGAAAGTCTTTTTATGCGATTTCGCTCGGTATGCAAAGTCTCTATCAATCGTGTCCGCTCAGACGCCGTATTCTTAACGGTTGCCAGCATGCTAATCTCTGAAGTTACGTCGAGTTGAGCGCCGACAAAGTAAATCACCTGCCCATCGTTTCGAAATGGGAAAAGATAGAGTTTATTCCAGAACATCTGGCCGTCCTTACGGTAGTTCCGAAGCAAGTGCTCACAAGGAGCGTTCTTTTCGATGCTCATTGAGATCAATTTTCGATCAGGCTGATCTCTGTCGTCGTTCTGCAGCAGTCTGCAATTTTTACCGATTACCTCATTAATAGCGTAACCTGTCATTTTTTCAAACGCGGCATTGACATAAACTATCGGATTGTCAGGGGCATTTGCGTCGGTAATGACAGCGGAAAAGTTACTGGCGTCTAAAAGTAGAGTCAAGAAATGCCAAGCATCATTATGATTGCTACTGGATTCCATTTTGGTATTCCTTTGAGGAGAGCAGATTTCCATGCGTAAAAGAGTCGCCGCCACCGCTTCCCTTGGGCTACAATCGATAATCCACTTCACATTCTACAAAGGTGTATTTTAGATCATCAGCTTCAAAAGTTAGCGTAAAAAAAAAGAACTGGGTGTGCATAAAATACGTCAACCTTGAGAAATTTCTTAACGAGCAACATTGGCAGAAACGTGCGTCGCTTCTGAAGCGCTGGTGTCGAGAACATCGCGTGGTATGGCTCGCAACAGTGATAGGTATTTCTTGAAGCGCTCAAGCACAATCTCCTAGCACCCCGTTTTTCAAACTATGCACAGACGAAGGTAGTGTCTGTAGACCTCTTGAGGCGCTGCGTGAGCAAGAAGTCAAGAGGTCAAGAGGTCAAGAGATCAAGAGATCAAGAGATCAAGAGGTTAAGAGGTTAAGAGGTTATGACCGTATTAGGCATTGACGGAGTATGTGGCAGAAACAATACCTAGGAGAATATCGCCAAAGATGCACGAGATTTGTTTAGAAAACGTGCTTAACTAGCTCCAAACCGTAGAATCTATTGACAAGAAAGTACTAAGCACATTTAATTTCAGATGGACATCCGATCAATCAAAGGGGCTAATGTAACTACTATATCAATAGCCCGGCGGCAATTTCTGTAGCAAAACAGTTCACATGGAAAATTTTTTTGCCGAAATGTTGAACTTTGGCAGTTGACCTACGTCAAAGTTACTCCTTCTTTCGTGATTAAAGGCATTTCCGTTGAAAACTTTTGCTAATTCGTCTACCCGTACTTCTGCAATGTTCGTCGCTGGTTTTGCAGCACTGTTTACCGTTACCGCTGGCGCTAGCGCTGCGGACCTGTATGTGTCCACCTTGGGCAAGGACACGAACGTCGGTACCTCGAGCAGTGCTCCTTTGCGTACCATCCAGCGCGCTGCAGTTCTTGCCAAGCCTGGATATGTTGTCCACGTAGCTCCCGGTACCTACACCGAAACCGTTACCTCCACCGTCAGTGGCACCGCGACCGCACGTATTCGCTTCGTTTCGGACACCAAGTATGGAGCGATTCTCAAGCCGGTCACTGGCGCGTACACGATGTGGAGCCAAAGGGGTGGCTATACCGATATCGACGGTTTCCAGGTCAACGGTGCCGGTAGCACGAGCGTGCGCATCGGTATCGCCATGACCGGCGGTAACTCGTCGGTTAGGAACAGTTGGATCCACGACGTCGCGATGACCTCTGGCTGTGACAATCGTGGCGGGGGCGGCATCGTGACCGACCAAAGCCGCGGCAAGACCTACTCGAACTACCAGATTTTCAACAACCGGGTCCACAAGGTCGGTGGTGGTTGTGGCTACATCCAGGGCATCTACCACAATTCGTCCGGCATGATCATGAATAACGTTGTCTCGTCCACCAGCCAAGGTATCAACCTGGGCCATGACAATAACAACACCCTGATCATGAACAACACGTTGTTTGCCAACTCTGGCTATGGCGTGCGTTACGGCGGCTGCAAGGAAGCCTACAACAACGGTTGCCCAACCCGCAATATTCAGGTGCATAACAACATCATTTACGCGAATGGCGGCGGCATCCAGGGTCCGATCGCATCGGAAGACGTCGGTAACAGCGTGTCTACCAACCTGGTGTATGCAAACCGCACGAACTTCGATCTCGCGAGTCCGAGCAGCGCCACCAAGACCGGCATCATCAGTGCCGATCCCAAGTTTGTGCAGTATCTCGCCAGCGGCGATGGCAACTATCACCTGCAGACGACCTCCCCAGTCATCAGCAAAGGCTTGACCGCCAACGCGCCCATCACCGATTTCGATGGCAAGACGCGCGGTGCGAAGATTGACTTCGGCGCCTACGAGTCGTACCTCTACTAAACTTCACGAAATCGATGCCGGCCGCAAGGCCGGCATTTTCTGCAAAGCAACTAGAGATGTGGCATACATCTATCCGTCAGCAACCACTCGACCCTGGTCAGCGAGTAGGCAGACCCTAACAATAGGTCCTCAGTGTTCATACTACGTGGCTGTAGCATAAAATAATCAGCAAACTTCAATGGAAAACGAGTGCCTCCTATCGTCATGAGTTTGCCTATCCAAATCCTGGACTAAGAAAACTCTTCGATTAAGATTCTAGCAGTCTTGATTACAATATTCACAAAATTCCCTTCAAGTATTAGTACGTCTCCCATCAAGGTCACGCACTCAAGTTCGCCCACTGCACCAAATTCTCGGCAATCCAGAGCACCAAATGTTATATCAAAGAAAGCGTCGACCGCATTCCAGGCGGATACCTTGAACTTGCGCCCAATATTTGTGCAAACTACCATTTCAAAATAATGATTAGGCTGATCTAAGCTAATCGACAGAATGCCTGTTCCTTCAAGTTTTTCGATATCCATCTCATCTTAAGGTAACGTAGCGCAACAAAATAACAAAGGAGCGAGAGGCACACTTTTCATAACTCTGACGAACAACATCCCAAAGCTTATAATAGTTGTCAGTCATGGCTAACTATAGATCGATGCTTAATAGTAGCTGATGGGAAACGCTAACAGACCACAGAAGAGACCTTGCATCACCTCGCCGTACTATCATCCAATCTTTCGTGCAGTGCTTGCCCCCGTGATTCAATCCAGAAATTTTGTTTCTACTATGGATGACTTCGATCGCCTGCTACCCGACATGACTAGAGCTCTGGGGCAGCCGATAAGCCATGTATAAGGCAGTAATGTTGTTAGCGTTATAGTTCCCTAAACCTGCAGCACTTCGACCAAGGAGATGGAATGAATCTTAATGAACGGCTACGACTGTTCGCTTGTGCGATTGCCTTGCAACAAATGCATGGTCAATACTATGCTCAATCTTTCTTACAAGAACAGGGGATCCCAAGCAGTGAGGCGATGAAGATCTCCTGCTGGG
This sequence comes from Massilia litorea, assembly GCF_015101885.1. Classification (NCBI taxonomy): domain Bacteria; kingdom Pseudomonadati; phylum Pseudomonadota; class Betaproteobacteria; order Burkholderiales; family Oxalobacteraceae; genus Massilia; species Massilia litorea. Next base: position 48,865 of record NZ_CP062942.1, on the reverse strand, counting down.
CCGCAAACACGCTATGCCGAGTTCCGGCGCCGGAGTTTTCTATAGAGTTCTACCGCGCAATATATAAGTTATCGCAGCTTCCTGAGTTTTCTGGATCGACAAATTGCTACCGATACGAAAACTCGTAAATATAAGGAATGCCAGAATTTTCCATGCAAAATCTGCGGTATTTCGCTAAAAAAGCTAATCAATAAAAACGTGCTTGGCTAACTATGAGACTTCAAGACTAGTGGTGCCTAACGAAACGCGTGCGTCGCATCAATACCACGAACTACTTCAATAAATATAGTATGAGTCAGCACGTCACATTTTCTCCACCGCCCGATTTAAAGCGTTGCGATGCGCTAAGACTAAGGAATAGCAACATTACAAACAGTTTAACACCGGTACGCTACCCATTCTTATAACAAAGGTCATGTGTGGTTCGTGCTATATGATATGACAGTGCCGTCTTTGTAAGTGCCACCTCAGAAGAGCAGACAAATTACTAAATTCGTAAAATCCCAATTGTAATTGCGCAGTCAATACGGAAAATTAAGCTGGAATTGGGATTGAAATTGGCATTACTAGCCCCAACCAACTCGCTGAACAATTAATGTATCTTCTTGATAAGAAATCTAACAACGCTCCAGATAATTTTTGGTAGCAGCACGCGCCCTAAAAATTCGCGTCCGTACGGTTGCGGTCGGGCACGCTAGCCTTTTTGAGATCTGATCATTGCTTAAACTATCGTACAACTGCAAAGCCAATGTATCCCGGATATCATCTGGGAGCTGTGCGATAGCGAAACGAATCGAGCTTTCGACCTGCTTACCTATTAGCAGCAACTCTGGCGTGTCTAGTTCTAATGAATTTTCCAAGTTAGAGTTGGTTGGAGCGGAATCGAAATTGACCCGAGAAAAAATCAATTCATGCCTATGTTTTCCTCGAAGATAATTCTTCGAAACGTTCGTAGCGATCCTATACAGCCAGGTGAAGAACGATGCCTCGTTACGAAAACCGTTCAATCCACGAAATGCCTTCAAAAAAGTTTCCTGAACCACATCTTCTGCGTCCTCAGGATTAGAAATCAGCATGGAAACCACTCGCATTACGCGTCCACGATACCTCTTCATTAGGCAATCAAATGCTTTCCCCTCGCCTTGTCGAGCATGCTGAATCAACGTATCGTCGCAGCTTAGATCTGAGATCATTATGTGCCTCATGTTGTACGGTAGCATTATCGACCGTTCGGTCACGCTGTCCATGCAACATTCTTTTATCATGTCGCATAGGTCTCAGCATTGAACAATATCAAGGATCTTGTTAGAGTATTCCCCGGTAGCGGAATATGACGACCGACGGCATCGGCACGCGGGAAGGCTGTCAGTCTTAATTATTTGTCGCTAGACAAATGGTTCGCTAGCGACGACGTCGAAAGAACCTGTTTGGCGCGATAAACGATAGGGAAAGTTAGGAACTAAACTAAACTGAATTCTTCACATACAAAAACGAACGACCATGACGGGATCGTTGAAACCGTTTCGATCAGTGAACTTTCTAGTGCTGTCGAGGATCGCGCGTTAGGCAGCCACTGGGAAGTCGATCTGCTGTTCCGTAGCCACAACAGGAAATCGCTACAGTCGTCGAGCCGCTGACACGCTAATTGATGCCGCTAAAAGTAGCCAGCAGAGATACCGCATCGGTGATCGATGCACTCATCAGCAATTTGCGTAAACTCGACAGCAAAACTATAAAACGTTGACGTGGGCCCGCGGGACGGAGAGGGTTGACCATAAGCGCTTCACTGTCGATACGCATATCCATACATATTGCGCCCATGAAGACCATTGGCAGGGCGGTTCAACGAAAACATCACTGGGATCTTGCGTCCAGATTTTCCGAAAGGGCTAGACCTCTCGGCGTACCCATAGTTGAGCCTTGACGAGGTGGCTAAGCAGCTGAATGAGTGAACCAAGAAGAAATTCAACTTCCGAACACCCATACAGCGATTTCACGAATGTGTTGCATCGGCTGGTTGAAAATAAATTCCAAGCGGACGAGAGGTCAATGAATTAGTTCTTTACAGCCTTAACGAACCGCTCATACGTTGTCCACCCTGGATCAAAAGAAACGTGGATTTCAACCGGAAACGTCGCCCTGAATTGAAGAGCCAAATTCAACCGTTCTATGAATGCCTCCTCCGCTTGGGTGTAATATGTCCACTCTTTCAGGTTGTTTCCGGTTGAAACCATTGCCAATGTTGAGAATCCGTCCCCCTGCAGAGGCGAAAGCGCGGCTTCGAAATCATCCATCTGGTTACGCTCGTTAAGGGACGGCATCCCTCTCTCGCCGTTGTATCGCCATACGAAAAGGATACGGTCGGGTTGTCGACTGCGTAAAAAACTGGGGATGACTTCTTTAACGTATCTATAAATAACTACCGTTCCATCACTTTCGTTTCTGGAGATGGCGGTTTTCCATACTTGTGGGTTCGCGAGTTTGGACATGAGAAATAACGTGACCAAAATAAAGAACGATTTGCATTTCCGCTTCACAGATAACGTCTTAAATTTGTCATTTACATCTAATTCCCCAGGGGAAATTTTCCGCAATTATTAAATATATTCTTTTAATAAAACTTATCTCAGTACACTAGTTGGTAACAGGTGGAATAACCGAAATCAGTCACGCTCAACATAAAATTAGGCCCTAAGGACGTTAAAACGGCGTCGTTTTCGAAAAGTGCAAATTATCGGGGACTGAGCTCAGGCGATCAATGATAAATCTTGAATGATCGACGCAGTGTAGAGACAACACGACAGGCGTCTTTGTCCCGCGTTAATGAGAACGAATTCACCACATTTCGATTCTTCATTATGAAGATAATTGTTAATCTACCGTACCGCAACTTACATGCTCCGGCTTCGCTTTATTTACATTATATAAATTCTTGTAGAGAAGCGTCGCACCGCGTTTGATCATCCTTCAATTAGCATTTCGTCAATGTAAATAACGAAAATATTTTTCGACATGGGTTTCCTAGCATAGTTGTCCCAAACGGCGTTTGGAACATCCATACAGCAGAGCAAATCTTGAAGAACCTTGGGATAACGGGATTTTCTTTTCCAGTTGCGATCACGAAGAAAAATTGATGAATTGAAGAGTGTCATTGCCGCCGCTGGCCGTACATGTTCTCCATATGAGACCGCGATGTCCCTGCTACTTGAAGGTAGTTCAACACGCTGTTGTGATTAGACAATGCGAGGCGATTAGGAGTTCTTGCTGGCTCCTTTTTCGCTCTAGCACTTTCTCCCGCCCATACTCGAAATTCGACACCGCTCGTGTTTCTGTCTATTCGCACGCACATGACGTCAGCTTAGCGGCTGCCAGACTCATGTTAGAAGCTACACGCTTGTCTTCAGTAGGGCTTGATCTTCATCAACGGTACGTTTGAAAAGACGAACTCTCGCGGATTTACACACGGAACTGCAGGTCTGCATATACTAGCGCTTAATGACATAGTCGCCCGGCTTTGCTCTGGCCGTCAATTAGCATTACCAGGAAGCTTGATTGCTTCCACGACGCACTCGAGAAGCTGTGCGATAGTTCAGAGGGGAACACTATGTTTCCTATTAGAATTTCTGGCTTCGTTTGTGGTACTTGGGGCACTACTTACTTAAGGCGATCCAGCTGAGAGAAATCCTGTCATTGGTTCGTTCAGAAAGGCCTGCTAGCTATGCTAGGGATCGACAATAATTCCTTCATCATCATTTCAGCCGCATTCGGCCTACTTTGCGGTTTTCTTTTCTTCTCCGTACGTGTCGGTTTCCCAAAGACCATCGCCGGTTTATCTGAATGGGGATGGGCGTGCCTGCTGATGGTCATTGCCGCTTTGGGCTTTACAACGCGCGGCAAATTGCCCGTGCTGTTCTCGAGCTACTTTCCCAATTTACTCATTCCGTTTGGTGTCATCGTAATGCATCGAAGCTTAGCCATGTTCGGCAACTTGACGGTCAGCGAACGGCCGCTGTTCGCGCTGCTTTGTGGCGCTTCAGTGGCCTTGGGATGGGTGACTTTTGTTGTCGACGACTATGGCATTCGGGTGATTATTGTGAGCGCTTTGCTCACTGTACTTTTTGGAGCATGTAGCGTCTCGCTCACCAGATACCATTTAAAACGGTTTCCCGAGTGGTTCACATGTTCCATGTATGCAACCACTGCATTGGTCATGGGGGCACGCTGCGTCTCGGCGCTTGTCTCCGGACAGACTTTGATACGGGAAAATGACACGTCTACGATTCACGACCTGTACATTCTCGCGTTTCCGTTCTCGCTGGTGGCGATGAGCTTAGGATTTCTGCTCATGGCCAACCGTGCATTGCAGGGCCGCCTTGAGTTGCAGGCACTGCATGACCCCATGTCGGGTGCGTTGCGACGCGACGCTTTCCTTGAAACTGTCGAGCGCGAAATCGCCGTGTCACGACGGTATGGTTCGCCCCTATCATTGCTGATAACGGACCTCGATAACTTCAAGGCAATCAATGACACTTACGGTCATCTGATCGGCGACAAAGTGATTACCAATTTTTCGGCACAGGCTACACAACTGCTACGTGCGCAAGATGTCATCGGTCGCTATGGCGGAGAAGAATTCGTAGTCCTTCTGCCACAAACCGGCATCGAGGCAGCGCTCGCGATTGCTAACCGCATATGTACTTGCATTGCCGAGACCAATGCAAAAGGTGTGCCGCCTTATACTGTGAGTATCGGCGCCGCCTGCCTCAACATGAATAACCCTGACCTTCTCTCGCTCTTGGACGCTGCGGACATGGCCTTATATGCCGCAAAACGGGCTGGAAAGAACCGCGCTATTGCGGCTCCGATGAAGCCTGCTGTGTAGTTACTTTGCGGGGCTCAGTTGCTGCGAATTTGTAAAAGCAACTCACAAACGCCGAGGTGCCCCCAGTGATCGATGTTTGCATGCACTCGATTACGTGTCCACCGTCGGTGGTACCAAGCGTATCCGCCTCTCGATTAGAGAGTTGCATTTTACATTTTATTCGCGGTCGCTCTCGACGGTACCGAACGGTCCACTTCGGGTCGCAATCGGACGGTAAAATAGTGTAGAGGATGCTCTATGGGCGGCAAGGGCTTGTTCTGCATAGTGTGTACCGGCCTTCTTGTAGTTCCTTGAGTGCTCCCTCGCTGGCTGTCCGCGCGCCAGAAACCTTGGTTCCTGCACAACAGGTTCTGTCCGGATAGAGCCGGAGGAATTACGGATTGAATGTAAGGCGCTCGACTTGTGGCCTCGCTTTATGCACAGTGATTAGACTGTGCGTGCGTCCGTCAATATGATTCCGCTGGTAGACGAGCGGAGGCGTTATGGATGTGTTTCGACTTAATTATTTGGTAGGCGTGCCTGCGCGGCCGCGCGAGCTCTCCTTAAATGTTCGCGCTCGACGGTGGACCGCACGCGTTGTTGTGCAGACTATCATCAAGCATGAGTTCCCAGACGTCACACTCCCGGAAATGAAGAAAGGGGCCTGGACCACCGACGGTATCCTGGCAGAGTTTGGTATCGGCAATTTAACTTGCACATACGTCAACGAGGAAGGACCGAACTGGATTGGGGCAATCACCGAAAATGGCATCGTGATCACTGCTGCAGCACTGGGCAAACTACGATAGCGGCGTAGAACTTTATCGTGTAGCCCTTTTCTCGTCCGCGGCGTCAACGAGCGTCAACGAGCTTCACTGGCGCAGGCGTTTCGACGCCTGGTTACCCTAGCCAGTTTGCATTCGAGCCGCCGGCAGTTGCACTAATTTGATAGCGTCAAGCAGCTGCGCCAGTTGCCAGTGCCGCAGCATGTACATCGTGTTGCCCATTGTCGATGCGAACGCGTCAGGAACGGATTGAACGAGAACCAGGGTGTCCCCAAGCTGTTCCCTCAGCGTCTCAGGTGACAACGCATAGACGCGTTCGTGGCGCCGTCCTGCGTGGGCCGTGTGAAATTTGCGTTCGTACCGATAGTCTTCCAGCAAATCTCCCATCATGACCGCGGCCCATAATGCGTATACGTCGAAGTCGCAGGCGTGGTTCATCATGTCGGTGGTGTAGCCGCCTGGCGGGCGCACGTTCATCTCCAGCGCGAGGTAGGACCCGTCGGGACGCCAGAAGAATTCAAGGTGGAAGAAGCGCCGGCGCAGGCCGAACCCCGCCAACGCACGCCGACCGACGTCCTCGAGCGCCGGGGGAATACTGCGCATCGAATAATAATAGCCATCGAGTGTGCCGGTTCTCACTTCCATGATGCCGCTATCGTAGACATGCGAGGTGCAGAAGACCACGCCGCCTTCGCGGTTGACCAGGCCATCAAAGGTGACGATGACGCCTTCGACAAAGGGCTGGACGATGTGATTATCGAGCGGCAGAAGCAGCGCGGCGTCGAGTTCGGCCGGTGTCGATACGCGAAAGGTGGACGTTGCGCCGGAGCCGCTATCGGGCTTGAATACGAGCGGCAGGCCATGCGTTGCAGCAAAGTCTCTGACGACCTCGGGAGACACGCAGCGGATGCCAGGCGGGTGGGGCACGCCCGCTGTCTCAAAAACCTGCGCCATGGCCAGCTTGCTGCGCAGGCGCCTGACGTCTTGCGCCGAGAGGCCTTCGATGCAGAGGTCGTCGCGCAGGCGGCCCTCCACTTCGAGCCAGTGCTCGCCGTTCGATTCAACAAAGTCGATGGGACCGTACAGCGCGACCAGGGACTGCACGACGCCGAGCAAGCGTTCGTACTCTCCCATACGCGGTTCAAACACGTACGCTTCGAATGCCTGGCGCGCTTCCGGCGGCAGATCTTGCTCTGGGATATCGCCTACGGCAAGGACGTTCGCGCCGCGCGCGCGCGCAGCGACGCAGAACAGATGCGAATTCGGCGGAAAACCTGGCGACAGGTAAAGAATTCTCACGCTAGGCTTTCCTCAGCTGCCAGCCGACGCCATTCCAGATGTGAAATGGCGATACATCGGCACGGATGACCTGCAATTGCGCCTGCTGCGCCAAGCCGAGCACCTCGCCATTGACCTCCTCGCGTGAGCGACCGTAAGCATAATTGAACAGGACAAAATCGCCCCCGGGGCGCAACACGCGCCGCACCTCTTCAAAATGGCGCTCGACCAAGGCCCGCCCGGAAAGCACGACGTAAGGGAAGGTATCGACACTGTAGACGAGATCGACAGAAGCCGCCTCCCACGCCGACAGGTCTTTGCCGTCAGTCAGCAGGACAGACGTATTCGAACAAGCGGCGAGCCGGCGCGTGGCCGCCGCGATCATGCCAGGGGAGACATCGGTGCCGCTCACGGACCGCAGGCGCGAGGACAGGGGCGCCATCAAGCGCCCGATGCCGCAGCCGATCTCGATGGCATCCCGATCTGGCTTCAAGACACCCCAGTCGTCCATCACGCCAATGACCTCGTCCGTCGCCGCAGCCAGCAACTCGGGGTTTCCCAGTGAGTAAAGCGCCACACTCGACTCCTCGCTCTGCGCCACAGACGCATCGAACAGCCGTCGGCATCGCTCGATGCCCTCTTCCGTGTCGCTGGCAGGTTCCGGAGAATCGAGGCGCTGGCGGATCATGCTGACGATGGTCCTGCAGCCCGCCGCATTGTCGGCGAGGTGCTGCGCCAGCGCGCGAAGCTTCGCCGGGTCGCCGGTGAGCGTGGGCAGGATGCGGGCCAGTGCCGACGTATCCTCCGTGTGCTGCACGAGTTCCATCACGATCATGGACACCGAAGCCTCGGCGCGCAGATAGCGGTCGACAATTTGCTGGATGCTGGCGGCTCGATGGTCCATCGCAGCCCGTTCAGGTCGCCCGGCAATGCTGGCTGGCGATCCGCATCGCGCTTCGCGCATGCTCCAGCGTCGTATCGATGTCATCCCGCTGATGCGCATGGCTGATGAACCACATGTGACGGGGATGCAGCAGGACGCCGCGCTCGAGCATCGCCTCGTAGAACACTGTCCGCATTGCATCGTTAACTTGGGAGTCCGGATGATCAAAGCGTAGGAAGGGCATCGGCGGGAAAGGCTCGCCGTAGCTCAGCGCGGGCACATCGAACTCGCGCACAATGGTGTTCAGGCCGTCGATCAGCCGCTGGCCCAGCGCCCATACATGGCCGGCAACGTCGCGTTCCCGAACGATACGCAAGGTTGTCAGGGCGGCGGCCATGGCCGCAGTATCGCCGTGGAAGGTGCCCGACAGATGCATTCCGGCGGCGCTGTTCATGACATCGCGCCGCCCCACCACCGCCGCGATCGGCCAGCCGTTGCTCAGGCCCTTGCTCACCGTGGTCAGATCGGGCTTGAGTTCGAAACGGGCCTGCACCGACCCGGGGGCGGTACGAAATGCTGTCTTCACTTCATCGAGAATGAACAGCGCGCCGTGGCGATGCGTCAGGTCTTGCAGGGCCTGAAACCGTTCCCGCGTCGGCGGCAATACCATCTCCGGCGCCAGGATGACGCCGGAGATTTCGCCAGGAAAGACGCTGAACAGGGCCTCGAGCGAATGCGGATCGTTGGCGTTGAACTCCAGCACCTGTGCGTCGAGCCCGGCGGGAACTGAATTCTCGAGTGGCAGACACCAGTCGTGCCAGCCGTGATAACCCGCCCGTGCGACACGGCGGCGCCCCGTTGCGCGGCGGGCGATGCGCAGGGCGGCAGTCGTCGCTTCGCTCCCTGTCTTGAGTACCACGGCCATGTCGGCCGCGTCAAACTGCGCGACCAGCGCTTCAGCGAACAGCACGTGCTGCGGACGATTCATCGACAACAGCGAGCCGCGCTCGAGCTCCTCGCGCGCCGCCGCGTCCACTTCAGGGTCCGCGTAGCCGAGCAGAAACGCACCGAAGGCCATCAGATAGTCGATGTACTCGTGCCCGTCGACATCCGTGATCCGGCAACCAAAGCCGCGTTCGATATACATCGGCGAGCGCTCGGGCGTCGTGAGCACCCGCCCCGACAGGTGGTGCGCACCGGGAATGACGCACTGGGCGCGCCTGAGCCACGCCTGTGAAGAGGGAAAGCGTCCTTCAGTCATGTTTCTGCCTCAATATTGCCTGGCCTACGGTGCGGCCCTGCCCGCAGGCTTCCCTGTTACGAAGCGGCAGGGCCGGCATGGCGATGAGAAGACGCCGTCGCTCACCAAAAGCCGTCATCAAAGCCGAGCATGGCTGAGAGCAAGACACGCATTGCCATCAGGTCAACGGCGAATTGCTTACTGGCGAAGTGACTCAGCCGATCGTCGAACATCGGCGCGCGTTGTGGTTTTAAGTCTGTTGCTCCTTGTAACTCTACCTCATCTTAATTTACATGAAATCACTATTCGTCGTTGCACGACAGCGGTGAGTCGTTCCAATCGGCGCAGTACAAGGTCAGATATGGGGAGAGACCTGGACGGTGGAGGAAAGGGGAGCATGGATGAACCTTGCAACGTGCGTTGCCTTGCGTATTTCTTCTACAGTGACCAACAACATACATTCCAATATGCCTGGTCGTGAGAGGGATGGAGCACATTGACTCTTTGGAGAGGAAAACCCTGGAGTGAAAGTTCCCAAGGGTGCCGTCCGGAGCTTAGAAAACCATGAGTACCTGCGTGCGGCCCACTCCCGCGTACCAACCCACCTTGCAACTCGATTCTTGCTCTATAGGAAGATGTCATCAAGGCGGCGGTTTGTGAACTAGGCTGTGTACTAACTCGGCGCTTGAAACGCTTTCCTTGAGGTTGTGCGAACAGGCCGATCGCGCTCATGCCTACTATGCCGTTGATCTTGGTTTCCAACGCAGCTAGATAGGCGATTGAGCAGATGGTCACGCGTCCTGAACGCTTTCTTGGACATAACATCTGTATCTTCAGTCTAAATATGTCAATCGCATTAAGCATGAATTTAACTTATTTTCCCAGATGAATAACCGCTAAATAGCCACAAGCTATTTACATTATTTTAATAGTATGCATAATTCATGATTTTCACTTGTATTTACATTAGACTCAATAAGGCTCACTCTCGAGCCCGTCTGCAAAATATAGGGGAATAATGATGAAAGATACACGGAAACTCTCGCGTCTTTTCCAGGCCACGCTACTGGTGGCATCCTGTCTCGTAACATACGACACTGCCCTTGCCCAAGGGAAAAACGGTACGACTTTGGCCGGCTACAAAACGATCGATATCTGCGCGGTCGGTAATGGCGATTGGCGTTATTACGGCCTGATCACGCTCTGGAATGAGGGCGCCGTGAATACGGAAGGCCTGTCCATCAAAGACCAGATCCAATACAAGACCGGAACCGACTGGGTCGGCGGTCCATATGTCAATCTAACCGTTCCAAGCTTCATCCCTGCCGCGACCACTGATGGCACCGCGACCGTCATCCCGTATTCGGTCGACAACCTGCCTCTTCCGGGCACCATCCGGAATGTAGCCTCCATCACAATCATGAACCATTCCGGTTCGCTCGGTATTCCCAAGGGCCCGGAACCGAAAGCAACCTTTTTGGGCGACGTGAAGCCTTGCGACTCCGTCGACGCAGGTGGCTGCAGCTACACGCAGGGGTACTGGGGGAGCAAGCCGAACGTCGTCTGGCCTTCTCCGTACGATCGCAGCGCAATGTTCTATTTGAGCGGACTAACCTGGCAGGGAATCATGGATAGCCCGGTAAAAAGCGCACCTGGGTATTATCAGCTGGCACAACAATATATCGCCGCAGTATTAAATGTCGCGAATAACGCATCTGCGCCACAAGGAGTGACATCCACCATCTCGGCCGCGGCAGCGTGGCTGACTGTTACTAGTCCAGTCGCCTGCAGTACTAAAGGAAGCTGCGGGGTACAAAAGGACTGGGCCGCCACGTTGGCAAAATATAACGAAGGCAGTTATCCTAGCGGCCCGAAACACTGTGAATAAGGCTGGGCGATCAGGAAATAAAGTGCGCCGCCGGCGCACTTTATTTTCATGCCGGCCCTCATCCGCCTAGTGATTGGGCTGATTAGGTGTAAAAATGTTCCATCAGAGCAAGTTGCAGTTATTTAGGAGGACTGTCATCTACTGGAGATTTGCGAACCTAATGCACCTTCTCGTCTGACCATATGACGAACACGGCCCACTCAATCAGGTCCTCGTGATCCATCGAGTACCCGGTCAACTCCTCGGCTGTAAGACTGCCGATCTGAAAATGGTCCGGGTCTTCTTCCATTAGGCCAGCCATTCATCGCGCGACACTGATTGTCCTGTGGCGATCGGCAGCCCTACCCACAAACCACTGTCTTTTTCTGCTATCGCTTTCTAGAGGTCGAGCATCTTACCCTTGGCGCAGATTGGCCAGGACAGGCGCCGGCTGAGCCTCATCAGCCTTGGCGAAATAGTGGACTGCCAAGCAGGCAATTAGAGCGGCGGCGGCTATCCCGGCCGTTCGTAGGCCAACAACTACATGTGGCTGGTGACCGCACTGAGGACAGCTTGTTACGAAGCTGGTGAGGTAACCACACTCGACGCACGCTTTCAGAGGCATTTGCTTTTCCCCGAGATTGACCGGGCACATTTGCGCCCTCAAGCCGAAGCATTATACGGATCTAGAATTGCCAGAATCTCACCAATTGTCGCAATCATGTCTTTACGATTCTTATGCTCTGAAGACGGCCTACAAAACAACAGTTCCGATGCCTTTAGCGCGCGAACCGATGTCCATTAGGACTATATTTCTGATAACTAGTTTCGATATCGGGCTCCGTTTCTGTTCGGCGGAGAACTTAACAAAACGTAACATTGCCGATGTGCTGGCTGAGCGCTCCAAAACACTAACTGGGGAAGGATATGTTCGCCTTGTGCCTTCCTTCACCGATGTTCCTGACAGCTCTAACCTGGTCAGTAGTTATGACCGCAGTGAGGGAGCTCAACTCGGCCGGCGAGATATTCTCGTTTCTGTTCCTCATCCTGGTGCCGATGCTCGACATACTGCCGGCCTACGAAGCCTAGCTGAAGGGGCACCCGAACATTACCGCAATTGCGCTCGCGAACATCTCTTTACGGTGGTCTGTTCTGGGGTGGGTGCGGGGTTTGGTGTAGCGTTCAAGAAGCCTGAGCCGGTCGTTGCGGCGCCAGCTCGAGAGAGCCCGCTGCCGTCGGCGCCGGCACGCCCGACGAAGACATGCCGACGGTGTGAGCCTTCAAGAAACCTGAACCGGTAGCGGTGTCGCAAGCTGAAGAGACCTCTCTCCCGGCGCCGGCGAGCTCGACGAAAACATGCACGTTCTGCGCGGAGAAGATCCTAGCAGCTGCCATCAAGTGCAAGCATTGCGAAAGCGACGTCCTTGCTTAGTGTGCCTAGCAAAACCCTCGATTGTGAGTAAAGCAACGAACACCATACACTTAACCATTGTAGATGTCCCTCATCGGCCGGCTGCAGACGTCCACAATAGCTCAGTTTACGGTGCTGTTGCTATCCGGGCAAGCAAGGGGTGTTGTTAGGCGCTCTAAACCAAGACGCGGCTAGCGCGCTCGCTTTTGTCCCAGAATTCGTATTTATTTTAGGAGACGGGAAAGCTAAAGTGTTTCCGTCCGGAACTCCTAAGGCCTAGCTTGGTATGTATAGCCAAGGACTACGATTTTATGAATTATCTGTCAGCACCGTCATTTATGTCGTCGGTGCATTAAAGCTTGCTTTCTCCGAAAATCCACAAATCTGCAGGCCTAGACGATTGCACAATTCGTCAGGAACTCGGTGACGCTAATTTATCATCTACCGTCTTGGAGAATGGTAGGAGAATGGCCCATCAGTCATAGATCGGTACACGTACTGCTTTTACGGAATCGCCTTTATAACCCACAAGATGCTGCATCGTTTCCAACACTTTACTAAGGCTTATCGGCCTAACAAGAAAATAGTCAAATCCAGCGGTAGCACGATTGTCGTTTATTGGAATGCCGTAATTCGTTATAGCGACGATAAGAGCCTCGACCGTTTCCGGCATTTTGCGAAGCGACAAGCATAAATCAGGGTCGCTGCGACTGACATCGAACAACGATGTGAAAACTGCATCAGGCCGGAAGATCGGAACTAGCGCTAACGCGTCTGCACAAGTTATCGCTTTCCTTACAGAATAACCCTTGCTGACAAAAACGGAAAAATACAGCTCTAATTTTTCTTCTTCGTTATCGACGATAAGGACGCGTAATCTACGTTCTGCGTTCGCTATCATTTCTTCTCCCGGTTTGTCGAAATCTATGATTTATAAATGGCTCGGTCTACACTTCGGAAAAGAAAAAACGAATCTATTTGTTTCCTTTAGTCGGGTGGCCTGCCTAATTGAACGGGCGTCATAGATTATGTTTCGTCACACTAGTCTGTTCGTCGATAAACTTGTAGCGAGAGGTTTCTTACGAGCGACCAGATCGTTTTCGATCGCGTATTGAACAATTTCACTAGTGCCGTGCAGATTTAGTCGTATCTTTATATTATTTTTATGACTACTAACTGTCTTTTCGCTAAGCGAAAGCCTTCTAGCGATTTCGTTGTTTTTTATTCCTGAGGCTATCAAACCCATCACCTGACGTTCGCGATGAGAAAGTTTTTTTTGTTTGGGTTCGCCGTGAAGTATCTCTTCGGTCAAGGCCTGAGAGATTGTTGCTGTTAGATACGGCTTTCCGGAAGTAGCCGCGGCTATCGATGCATAGAAGTCGGTCACTCGACTGTCCTCCAGCAATATTGCTCGTACGCAATATTTAAAAAGCACGGTTACGGAGCGGAGACGATTCTTACGGGTTATCAAAACAACTGGGATACGGAGCCCTACTGATTGCAACGTCTCAAGAACCTCTACGGTAGAGCAATCAAATTCTGGGTCGGTCAGAACTACTACGTCGTCCGATATCAATCCCCGCCCCTCTTCGAGTTGTTTATACGAGTCGAAAATACGTCCAATTTCATAGTTACCGTTTTCCTTAAGGAGGAGAGTCATGCCCTCAACGAGGAGTTTTTTCGTAGATACAAAATGGATCTGCATGATGAACTCATAATGTTTAGCGTAAGTAAATGATGGCAATAATTGAGTTATCTTGCCGGCGTAGTTCGAAACCTGTCTTAAGATTGATAGCTTTCGATACGACCTTACGATCGCAAATTTATGAATTTCGCAATAACAATTTTGCCTACAAACATTCCTTATCGAAATCCAAAACGATGCCCAGCTGAGTGTTTCAAAGCAATCTTCCGCCTATTCCGTTGAATACGCTGTTATATTAATGGAAATACGATCGATTTACGGCGGCAGATTTTGTCCGACATCAAACAACGCTGGAATTTTCAAAACTTCATGGCAACCAGAAACATAACGAATACTGACCAGTTATCTTGACGTGTCAGTATAGAATTTCCTCAACAGCTTACCGCCAACTTTCATTTAAGGTCTGAGCGTTCGGAAACATTCATAATGCAAATAGCACATACGGCTCTGTTAACCGAACAGATCCCAAAAGGTGCCGTGTAAAATATCGACAGCGTGTCGCGGTGTACAAGATGTGGTAAAACTGAAACGATTGCGCGTTGCTGCCGAGTTGCCAATTCTCGGCAGTCCAGCCCGAACACGACGAGATGCTCGGCAATATTCCGATGATGTTGTAATACGTCACGCCTGTGGCCGCCTTCTGGCGACCAATCGTAAAGCTTGTGAACTAATCGGAAAAATTCTTGAGCTTTCGAGAAGTTACTACTTCGAGAATACCTGACACCTCTTGCACGAACAGCTCCCTGATAAGCTCGCTCGCGGCGGAAATCATAGTCGAAAGCGTGGATAAAAAGGTCTAGCGGAGCTTTCTCATCAACGGAGGATGTAACACGCTCCACCGATAGTTACTCGGCAGGTCGATGCTGAAATGAGAGTTTTAACGGATCTACATCAGTTGACGTTATGGGTTTTACATAACGATCTCGACCATGTTCGAGATCGTTTCTAATAATGCGGACATCAACACGGTTGATCGCTTCGCCTGGTGATAGTCATGGAGAGCCAGGTATGCCGCTTTAGCTGATCGGACAATTGCTTCTGCGATCATCTGAGCTTTAGCCTGCCGACAGCAACGTCGAACAAGTGCCTGTTTGCCATGAGCTTACGTGGACCAACTGCAGACGGTGCCCGTCTAAACGAATTCGCGATGGTGCATCGACTTGCCGCTGAATGCCACAGGACATCCGTTTGGCCCAGCGATAGCACACATACACGCTCCGCAGTCGAGCGTAAAGATAGCGGCTGCGTTCACAGAACGAATACGCCCATGGTCCAAACCCTTTTCCTGACGACCGTTCCCGCATATAGAAGCTCATCCGTCGGCTTAACGTAAGCGGTGTGCGCATATTGGCCGAGATCCGACTTATCGCCATAAGCTCGGCTGCATCACTGCGTGCTAACGGATAACAGAGGCTACGGATGATTGGCCGATTTAAGGCCACAACTTTAGCCACTGGATGCAAGATCAAGCACTGACCAGGCAGCAGCTTGTCGTGATCCATTTCTCCCGGACAGACAGTCGCAAAGCATGGTCGAGTCAGCGCTGTTAATTAAACGTACAACTTCATTTAAGTCGTTTCCGTTGCGCTGTTTAACCTTCAGTATGTGCTGCTTCACGCCAGGCGCAGGGCCGATATCACACGAATTGCCTCAGCTTGTCGATGTAGATATCCGCTCCTTGCGGCGATATCGACTGCTACCCGATCAGCCTCCCTCCGTTGCGCGGCGTCTAGCAGCACGCGAAGGATCACTCGCCTTTCCACTCCGTTGTTGGCCATGAATGTCCACGCATGAATTGCACCAAGCTCGTGGTCTAGTACGATGCCGTACCGTACGGCTTGCTCGAGGGAAAGATTAGCTCGGGTGTAGGTAGGCATAACCGTCTCCTTATAAAGCTCTGAATCGCAGTTACGTACTTGATATCGCAAGGCTACAGAAGAATACCTTAGATCAAGCATGCTGCGGATGTCTAAACTCCGTCCTGTAAAGCTATTTTGCCTGTCCTTGATTTTTATCAAACGCTACTCATCCTTGCTTTGCCGTTACCTTACTGTACTGTATAAGCTATCAAATAAGGCGGAGGGCCAGGCACCCGCACGATTAAACAAGGTAGGCAAAGAAACGGTGTCGGTGCTCCTAGGGAACACAAACCATTGATGACGATTTATGCAAGTGCGGAATCATAACGCTTTGCTGAGATTTCTTGACAGCAAAAATGCGCTAACGACTATTTGAGTACCCGAGATCGCCAACATTTTATTACGCGAACCATCATGCCGCGGAAGCGACCTTAGATAGCGGTCTTCCGAACTTTACATTGGAAGCGTCTCTATTTAATGTAGGATCTTCTTACGATCTCGGGTTGTGGTCGTGGCGGCATCGTCAACTTCTGCCGCTATCTCCTTCGCTTCGATCATCTGCTCTTGCTTCGATAATCGTACCAGTACTGCCAATTGCTGTTCGAGAAAGTATCGGATACGACAATCCCATTTTGTTCCACTCTGAAGGGGTAACGATTCTATTATCTTATGAATCATTACGTCCGATGTAATGCGGTGCATGTTCGCTCCGTCAGTATAGCTGCGTTTATCAAGTGTCCCGCGAACTGTCAAAGTGCAATGTCGATGCGGTTCCTACTATACACCGCAGAATAAGAGGATGAACTTTAAGTGTTCTATCTTCTTTGACATAACGCAAGGTTCCGCAGCTTGACAAGAATTCGGCGCATCTTCAGTCACCACCGTTGTGATCTACTATAGAACGTCAGCGTGGCCACTAACAAGAAGATTGAGATCCCGAGAATCGCTATTCTCGACAGACACATGCGAACAAAAGTAAGTTCGAACAACATCTACCAAACGCCGAAATAATGCGGTGATCGTAGCAGTCAGCTTAATTAACTTCGCTGGGGTATCCTACAGGCGAGCCTAGACTCAGATCACTTTAACCGCCAGCTCATGTAATTCAGCCGGATCAAGCTGGACCAGGCGGACACACCAACGTGTCAATACACTTTCTGTGCCATTCGCTAGGGAAACGAATGCCTCATTATAGATGTAGCATTTCTTAAGCTATTGCTCCACCTTATCATCTGTTTCAACAAAGAACTCCTGTAACAAGAAATTGAATGTGCGGTTGGATTCACACTCACACCCTATCTTATAAATAACGGCGAGAAGCATTCATTAACGCAAAGGAAACATGCGCAGTACTGTTGAGCGGTTCCGGGCAGGCTAGCCTCGATTCCATTGACTATTAATCCCGAGCTTCAGCAAAAATTTCTTCGGACCATGATTCAGGTGAAATAGTTGTCGATGTATAGATATAGATCAAACCTGGTTTATGAGTTCCGCCCGAAAATTCTAGCGCATCCGTACTTCGCCAGGCTGCGCACGGCTGGCGCCCGGTGGTCAATGACGATACCGAGCAATCAGACAGGCCAAGTGGAAACTACAACGGTATACAGGAGAAATGTAGCGGGTATGTTCATCGTAAATGCTATCAGAGTATTGGTAAAGGGCGAGTTCAACCGCAACGTACTCACTTTGATGACCGGAACCGGACTGGCACAACTTATACCGCTCGGAGTTACTCCGATCTTGTCGCGTCTCTACAATCCAGAACAATTTGGGGTTTTCGCACTGTTTACGGCAACGGTGTCAAGCTTAGCGGCAGTAGTCACCGGCCGTTATGAACTTGCAATCATGCTACCGCGTAAGAATGCCGACGCTATCAATGTGGCAGCGTTATCCATCGCAATCTGTTTTATAACAAGCACGATTTTGCTCATAGCAGCTTGGACTTTAAACGACAGAATTTCAACTGCGCTGGGAAATAGCGCAATTTGTACTTGGCTGTACTTTGTTCCGCTAGCGGTTCTGCTCAACGGTATCTATTCAAATCTGAATTATTGGAGTAATCGGAACAAGCTCTACCGCATAATGGCCCATCGGCGAGTCTTACAAAGTGGAGGGACTTCAGCTGTACAAATTGCCTTAGGCTTTCTGCGCACCGATGCGGGGGGACTGGTCATCGGTAGCATCTTCGGCCAGGCGTTGGCATCGGCTATGATGGCAAATATAATTTTTCGTCACAATCGAAATATATGGCGAGTTATCGACAAACGCAAAACTCTCGTGTTAGCAAAGCGATACATTAGTTGCGTAAAATTTCTAGTGCCTGCACACGTCTTGAGCGCTCTAGCTGTTCAGCTACCTGCGGTTTTTGTTACTGCAAATTTCGGTCTCTCGGCCGCCGGGTATTACTTATTTGCTGAAAGACTAGTTGGGATGCCTGTTTCTCTGGTTTCCGCGTCGATAGGAGACGTGTTTCGACAGAAAATGGCTGAGTCTTATACCGCTGGCAACCATTGTAGGAAAAATTTCGTGAGTACTCTATGGAAGCTAGTCGCGATTTCCACTCCGCCCTTTTCATTGTGTCTATTTTTTTCCCCTCTGGTTTTTGCCCACTTGTTCGGCGAAAGGTGGCGTGTCGCTGGAGAATACGCACAATTGATGTGCCCGATGTTTTACTTTCGCTTCATCAGTAACCCTTTGAGCCTGGTCGCAATAATCGCTCAAAAAAATCGGTTTGAATTTTTGTGGCAGGCGGGGTTATTGATGTGCTTGTTGCTTGTAACCGCAATCCATTATTTTGTCGACCTTGATGCAAAAGATTTTATTTTAGGGTTCGTAGCAGTCTCTGCCATATTCGATCTTATAAATTTGGCCGCAAGCTATATGTTTGCCTGTGCAGGCGACCTGCGATTGCAAAAACCGCAGTCAAGTTAACGGGTGTTCTTTTGATGGATTTTTTTTAACAATGGAGTCAGGCGATGGATGCAGTAATCAAAAGCCCAAGCGTTACGGGCAATGAAGCTGTGCAGAATGAAAGTGCAGCCTTATCCCGCAAAGCTTCCTATAGTGCATTCTGTGAAACGGAGCCGTCGATTCCTGTGTTTTGCACTAGTTGGTGGCTCGATGCGGTTGTAGGACCTACAAACTGGGATGTAGCTCTCGCAATCCTAAACGGACGGATTATCGGTGCGATGCCGTTCGTCACTTGCAAGAGGTTTGGAATGAAGGTCATCCAGCAACCGCCGCTTACCCCATTCCTGGGCCCATGGATAGCTCAAAACGGCGAGAAGGCGTCGACGAGGCTAGGCAACGAACAAAGAGTGATGCTGTCGCTCATCGAGCAACTTCCCCGGTTCGATCATTTCCGACAAACATTAAGTAGAAACGTCTCAAACTGGCTACCCTTCTATTGGAAGGGTTTCAGCCAAACCACCGAATATACGTACGTCGTGCACGGACTGGACGACCTAGATAAGGTGTGGAGTAACTTTGATTCGAGCCGGCGGAAGCACTGTAAACAGGGCGCCGGACGGCTTCGAGTGTGCGAAGACCTTCCTGTGGACGCTTTTTTGGCGCTCCACAAGATAACACTTGCGAATCGTGGCATTGTCCAGTCATTCGATGACGACTGCCTACGTCGATTAGACGCTGCTTGCGCCGCACGAGGTCGCCGCAAAATCCATATTGTGGTTGACGAAGAAGGCAATCATTGCGCTGGCACTTACACGGTCTGGGACAGCACTTGCGCCTACGCTTTAATGAAGGGCTCTCATCCGGAAATGCACAACTCAGGTGCGCCGAGTTTGTGCCAGTGGGAAGCGATTAAGTTTAGCTCGACCGTAGCGCCTAAGTATGACTTTCTCGGAAACAGCAATCCTTCTATTGAGCCATATGTTCGTAGCTTCGGAACGGAGCAAAGCCAAATTTTTACCATTAGCAAAACGCCCTCAAGGCTTTTACGATTGCGACAAGGTTTAAAATTGGCTTTGCCAAAGAGCTAGCGATGCGATTACCTGAGTTAGTAGATTATGAACGCTAGCGCAATTAACAGTAAAGCGTCAAATAGGGAAGTACATAGACACTTGTCGCAGTTGGGGTCGACTGCAGGTGACACCGTCTCGCCCAAAGACGAGTATCGGTCCTTTTGCGAGAGAGAAGCTTCGATTCCCTTGTTTTCCAGGGACTGGTGGCTGGATGCTGCGGTCGGTCCGCAAGGATGGGATGTTGTAGTTGTGAAGAAGGGTAACGCCATCATTGCGTCAATGCCGTATGTTCGACGCACCCGCTATACGATGCGCGTTGTCACGCAACCGGCATTGACGCCAATTCTTGGGCCATGGCTACATGAGCTTGAAGGTAAGCCAGCGACACGTTTAAGCACTGAAAACGAACTTATGCAGTTGCTAATTGACCAACTCCCGCCTTTTGACCATTTTTCCCAGACTTGGCACTCGACCCGACGTAATTGGCAGCCCTTTTACTGGAACGGATTTGAGCAGACCACGTACTACACCTATATCCTGCCAGATCTCTCCGATTCTGAGAAACTGTGGGCGGGACTCGATAGTAAAGTCCGGCGGAACATTATGAAGGCAGATAAAGAACATCGGCTACAGGTGCGCCATGACTTGCCACTTGATGTACTTCTCAAGCTAAACCGCAAGACTTTCAAACGCCAAGGGCTGCTGCCCCCCTATACGGACGAGTTCGTGCGCCGGCTTGACGCCGCATGTCTAGAACGTAACCGCCGTAAGCTTCTCGTTGCAGTAGACCCTCACGGCGTGCCCCTTTCAGGTGAGTATCTGGTATGGGATGACGAGTGTGCGTATAACTTGATCTCAGGCACAAATCCAACTTTTCGTCACACCGGCGCGAACAGTTTTTGTCTTTGGGAAATGATTCGACAAGCCGCTAGCGTTACGCATCAGTACAACTTCTGCGGTTCAATGATCAGATCAGTCGAGTCCTACCTGCGTGGATTTGGAGGCGAGCACGTGCCCTATTCCCGCATCAGCAAAACACCGTCACCTCTACTGTCACTTCGTCAGGGCTTTTTGTCACACATCGGGGCTAAATGATGCTACACATCAGTCTTCCTTCAAACTGGCAGCCCGAGCGGATTTGGATTACGGAAGTCTTGCTCGGGCAATTTCTTGGGCTTGAGCACAGTTTGACCTTCGGGCGCGACCACATGGTGCGTCTTACCGCGTCGGGTAAGACACTGACTGTCTCAGATTCCTTCTTTGCGAACCAGGTGAAAACGACAAACCTTGGACAACACTGGACTTTGGCAGCGAGTTCCCTTGATATCCAGCTGTGCGCGGAGAGCATTCCAGTTCTGTTCGGGAGCCCCGGTTTTACGATTGATACGAAAGGCGATGCGCTGCTATCCCTCGACGTATTTGGCTCAGCGTTTTTCATGCTGACGCGTTATGAGGAATGGAAGTGGAAAGAGCATGATCGACATGGTCGTTTTCCCGCCGAAGCGTCGAGTGCGGTCCGACTAGGTTTTCTTAACCGCCCGATAGTTGACGAGTATGTGGAAATTTTGTGGGCAGCCATGCGTCGCCTTTGGCCGGGTCTGAAACGAAAAGAACACGTAGGACGCAAGCTAATCAGCTGTGATGTTGACCTGCCGTTCGATCCAGCCTGCACTTCCATTTCTCGCCTCTGCAAGAGGCTCGCGGGCCGTGCATACCGCGAACGTTCACTGGGCGGTTTGACGTCTAGCGTCCACAATTACTGGTCAGTTCAAAGAGGTAACCAAAGTAGCGATCCATACTGGCAGGCGTTGTTTTGGATCATGGATGTTAACGAAAAGGCCGGGAACCGTGTCACCTTTAATTTCATCCCAAAGCCAACGGACCGAGACATGGATAACGCGCCCAGTCTAGACGACTGGCGTATGCGCCATCTACTCAAAGTAGTCCATCGCCGCGGTCACTTCGTAGGTATTCACCCCGGCTATAACACTTATTGCTGCCCACAACTGTTTGCGAGTTCTGTCGAGACACTGAGACGTGCACTAGATCAGGAAGGGATAACTCAGCATGAGCTAGGAGGACGTCAGCATTATTTACGTTGGGATGTCACGACAACAGCCCGACTGTGGGCAGCGAACGAATTGAGCTATGACAGTACGCTGTCATACCCTACGACTGCAGGATTTCGAACCGGCACATGCCGCGAGTACACGATGTACGACATCATCGAGCGTCGTCCACTTTCGCTACAGCAACGCCCTCTCATTGTGATGGAAAACGCTGTAATTGATGAGGCAAATATGGGCTTGGGACGTGGCGAGCGAGCTCTTGCAGCAATGCAACGCTATAAAGAGATTTGCAGCCAGTTTCACGGTGACTTCACTCTGCTTTGGCACAATTCGTCACTTACAGAAGAGGCGGATCGAACAATGTACTCGAATCTGATCCAATAGCTCGTTAATTTGTCTACTCCAGGCCGGTTGCTCAACGTACGGCTGGCGCAGCGAAAAGACGCGTGCACTTCCATTTACTCGACCGCGGGGCTCGCTGAAACTATGTCTACTCAGCACGATCACGCGCAACACGACGTCCACCACAGTGACTTGTCGGTGGTACCGGTGCCACCAGCCGAACGTCGAGCGTACTTGTCCGGCATCGTTATAACAGAACCGCCATTACGCCGCATTGATAAATGATCCGAACCCCTTTCTACTCAATCGGAACATGGTTTGCTCGCTCGTCCAATCCAGAAATCCTCGCCACATATAGTCGAGTTTTCCTGTCCGTAAATGTGTTGCAGATGTGCGCTTGCGATTCCCAGCGACGAATCGTGGCTTCCCTGACTCGCAACAACGTTTGTCGTTAGTGGCGCTAACCCCAACAGCCCCAAGGCCACTGCTCAAGACATGATAAATGTCAAATTGCGAAGACCTTCTATAGCTACCATTGACCGTAACAGTTGGGCCTCATCATTGAAGATTGCAACTTTGAAAAATACAAGGTTGCGAAACAGCAAAGCATCAAACACCGTCGAATTCTCGAAGGAGAAGGAAATGAAACAGGGAGATTTCAGCAGAAGGGATTTCATAAAAAGCTCTTCTATTTTACTGGGCACGGCGACGATTCCGCTAGAGGTGTTTGGCCAAACTACGTTAACTGTCCGTCCTGAATGGCAATCTTTCAAAACTACAGGCCACTACGATTCCTTGCTTAAGGCGATCAGTTCGATGAAAGCAAACACTAATTCAGCCGACCCCAACAGTTGGTCGTATTGGACGAATGTTCACCGCAACTATTGCCCACACGGTGCCCCATACTTTCTCGCATGGCATCGCGGCTATTTATACTATTTTGAGCGCCAGCTCCGTGCAGTCTCTGGCGATGCCCAGCTCATTCTTCCATATTGGGACTACTATTCCTATGCAACGTTACCGAGCGAATTTACCAACTCTACTAGCCCACTGTACGTCGAACGCGTCAACACTAACGTTCGACAAGCGTTAACGCTCGCGCCGTTCAGCTCCAATCTCGTCAATTTCCAGACCGGAACGAGCAACGCATACGAGCCGAGCTTTGAGGGTGCACCACACAACCAACTTCACAATATTGTTGGGAACGTAATGGCAACTATGTCGTCTCCAGTCGATCCGATTTTCTGGCTTCATCATGCGAACGTTGATCGACTCTGGGTCGCTTGGGTAAACGCCGGGGCTGGTCGGCAAATGCCCGGAATAACCAAGCCCTACTGGAAAGGTAAGCATACCTATAGCAGCTCACTTACGATGTCGAGAACAGACACTTATAGTACCCGGACCACGTTGGGTTACCGTTATGCCAGCGAAACGTTCCCTACTCAGTTACCAGTAGCGCAACTCAGTCGTAAAAATATTTACCGCGTGCAAGCGACTTCAAATGATCTACTTGGGTCGACTCCTCCCGTCGGTTCTTTCCCGGTATCTGGGCCGCATCAAACCAGCGACCAGACGTTTTCCGTTACTGGCGCCCTAAACGTTGGCTTAGACAACCGGTCGATTAGCGTTCAGCTCCCAGTGGCCGCGGAATATAGTCGAGCATTGGTCGAAATCGCTGCTGGTCGTGCTGCGTCCGTCCCTGGAAGTACGAGAACGTATCGCTCAGCATTCGCCGTTTTCGACGGCATTGAAATGTCAGAAAGCGGAAAGAACGGAGGCTACTTCTATCAAATATACCTGAATATAATTTCAGGTAAGGGAATCCCTCTGAGGCCAACCAACATCTATATTGGCACAGTCGGACCCTTCGAAATAAACGCCGCCTCTCACCACGCCGGGGGCCGCATCCAATTGCGATATCCGATCAAAGACGCGCTATCGGGCGCATCCATGAGTGACATCGGGATGATGTCAGTGTCCTTTGTCCGAGTTAATGGGGACCGTAGTCCCGCAGGTGGAGTGATCGGTATAAGCGAAGTGCGAGTCGAAATATCTACGACGGCGTAGGACGGATTGGTGAGGCCCGACAACGAACTTTAAAAAGGCCAGTGGGCCTCACCGTTATCTTCGAGTTGCAGACACTTATCCAATTTTGACACAAAACAATATACGTCGGTCTTAGTTATGGCGCGCCCGATAAATCCGTTTGACTGGGAGCGCATCGCCGTGCTTGATCGGCTTAACAACAATTAGGCCTGAAATTAACCTGTCCCGGACATTGCGGTCAAACAGAAAAGTGATACTCGGCAAAGACTGCAGTTCTCGCCGCAGCTGTTGGTGTTCGACTCAGCCATTAAGCGCTGTCTGAGGTTGCGCCTGTCGGACCTCAAGACGATTGAAGTTAGCGGTTTTGCTCAATAGGCAACTGCGTAACGTGGCTGGGTGAGCATAAAGCCCTAAACATCGGTCGAAACCGCCCCTGTACACTTGGGCCGCGTTCTGCTCAAACATAGATCGAAATCAAATTTTTACCTCTAGCGTCGTGGCAGAATCAACTGCATGTAGATCAAGCGTGCAGTAAGCCATTTTTTAATCGCAAATGCCATTAGGATTAGGGTATGCAGAACGAAGTCTGCGAGCCCGAAGGTGTACGAGGCATGATGCGCCTAACTTTGTTAAATCGTGGGCGGTTGACCCTTAGATCCGCTTCCTTTACTGAACATAGTGACTGTTGTCAGGCTAGCCTTGAGAGTATGACCCATATTCAGTTGTTGGGCGACCGTGAGCTTTGATTCGGGCGAATCGTCCCGAGAACAATATACAAGTAATGTCACGAAAGCTCGGTGCTCGGGCGGCGGTTGCGAGTAGCCGCGATCGTACGACCAGGCAAACTATGAGAGACACCGCTCGATTGCAAATTGATGAGGGAGAAAGCCTCGATGGTTCCTATTCTTACCACAGCTTTACCAACGGACTTAGCGCATTCAGTTTTGACCGGGCAAGTGCCAGAGCCCAGCCGTGCTGTTTCGCCAAAAGAAGAGTACCGCTTGTTTTGCCGTCAGGAACCTTCAATTCCTCTATTTTCCAGGGATTGGTGGCTAGATGCCGCGGTTGGTTCGCAAGGATGGGATGTTGTTGTTGTTAAGAAGGGTGACGTCATTATTGCGTCAATGCCTTATGTTCTACGCACCCGCTATACGATGCGCGTTCTCAGCCAACCGGCACTGACTCCGATTCTTGGTCCGTGGCTACATGAGCTTGAAGGCAAGCTAGCAACACGTTTAAGCGGCGAAAACGAACTCATGCAGGCGCTGATCGACCAGCTCCCGTCTTTCGATCATTTTGCGCAGGCTTGGCACCACAGCCGCAGAAACTGGCAGCCTTTTTACTGGAATGGATTTCAGCAGACCACATACTACACTTACGTCCTACCAGATTTGTCCAATCTTAAGAAATTATGGGCAGAGCTCGACGGTAATATTCGGCGAATTATTGCTAAGGCCGAAAGCAAACATCGCTTACAAGTGCGCGACGACATGTCACTTGACGTGCTTCTCGAGTTGAACCGCAAGACTTTCGAACGCCAAGGGCTAGTGCCCCCCTATACGGACGAGTTCGTTCGCCGACTCGACGCTGCATGTGCAGAACGCAACTGCCGCAAGTTACTCGTTGCAGTCGATCCTCACGGCATACCGCTTTGTGGATATTACTACGTGTGGGATGAAAACAGCGCCTACGGCTTAATCTCCGGCGCCGATCCGGAGTACCGTCACACCGGTGCGGCTAGTCTTTGCCTGTGGGAGACAGTTCGCCATGCAGCTAGCGTTACGCGTCAGTACAACTTCTGTGGCTCGATGATCAGATCAGTCGAGGCTTACTTGCGAGGATTCGGAGGCGAGCATGTTCCCTATTTCCGCGTCAGCAAAACTCCATCGCCTCTGCTATCACTGCGCCAGTGCATTCTGTCACATATGGGGAATAGATAATGTCTTTTAATAGGCTTCCGTCAGCTGGCCAGCCGAGTGTTTCTCGATTACAAAGGTCGCGTTCTGGCGCGTCCTCGGACTGGAGAAACGATAACATTAATGCGAAGCGAATTCCGGATCTCTCATCGGTAAGTAGGCCACCGACATCTATCTTCGTGCCGAAAAACTCTGTTGGAAACACACGTAAGTTGGTACTCAGTTGGGCCAGACTTCTGACTACTCCAAAAGAGCGCTATAAATCTACGTTTTTGCAGACGACGTCACCGCACGTTTGTCTCAACCGAGCTCCCCTTCGCATAACAGTACATGGTTCGCACAATATTACGCATTGGTTCTCTTCGCGGACGGAAACGCCATGCGTATAAATTATGGTCGCGCAAGCACTACGGTTAATGACGGCAAAATTCTTAATTTGGCGCGCGCCGCCTTTTTGCTCTTGTTTCCCGGATTCTTCTTTTACCATACGCTAATTGGGGTCGGCGCAATGAGAGCGTTGCTTGGCGGCTACTTCGCAGCTGTCTCGATCCTGCTTTTCATTCCCATCGGCTATGCCTACTGGAGTACCGTAAAGGCTTCCGGATACCGAGTTGCTCCCACTGACGTCCAATTCGGCTTTTTCCTAGCATATTTTTTGATCGTGGTGGCTATTAACGCCGCGTTTGGCGCCGACACCGTCAC
This sequence comes from Massilia litorea, assembly GCF_015101885.1. NCBI lineage: Bacteria > Pseudomonadati > Pseudomonadota > Betaproteobacteria > Burkholderiales > Oxalobacteraceae > Massilia > Massilia litorea. The sequence goes on along the minus strand of NZ_CP062942.1, from coordinate 21,921 downwards.
GGTCAAAAGTCATTTACTTTCGGTCCTTTACTTTGTTAATATTTATTTGATCTTTAAGAGCATCGACTTTTCGGACCGAAAGACTATCGCGTTTGCTGTTGTATCGTTGCTGCTAATGTCTGCGATAATTTTTTTCTTTTCAAGTGGGGGAAGCTTCCAGCCTGGTCAGGTGGGTTCTCCAAAAGATCCTGAGAAAGTAGCAACTTACCAAGGTTTCGCTCGCTCGTATGCGCTCACATTCGTTTCAGTAGTATGTTTTATAAAATCAAGATTGTTGCGCTTGATATTATATGTAATGGCTGCGGTAGCCATGTTTCTAAACAGTGCTCGGAGCGAGCTGATAGGGGTGCTGTTTGTCCTACCACTAATTGAAATATATCGTGCAAGGAACGCACTGCACATTTTTTTTATTGTGCTGTCGATCATTATTTTGGTCGTTGTAGGCCCACAAGGCGTTATGACGCACCTTCCTGAGAATCGGGTTTGGGAATTATTTGATTTGTCGCATTCGGAATCCGCAAGCTCTCGATACAATCTTACACAACGTGCACTACAAACCATTGTAGAGCATCCTGTTCTGGGTGCCTACGCGAGCTATCCATCGGGTGCATATTCGCACAACATTTTGTCTGCGTGGGTCGATCTCGGTCTTTTCGGCTTTGTATATTTATTTTTCATGCTTATGACCGCCACCGTCAAGCTGTTCGCGCAAGGGTGGCTGTTGAAGGTCCGATCGAGCCAGTTCCTTCTAGCGTGTTCGCTAATGTGTATGTCGCTATTACTACTCTTCACCGCAAAAACTTTCGACGATATGTTCGCTGGAGCCGCTATGGGCGCCTACGCGAACTATCGAGCCCGATCTAAGTAATCGAAAAGTCATAAATAATTGATGAGGAAGCGGGAAATGATCAATATTCACCTGTATCCGTCGGTGTTTCTTAACGAGAGCCGGATCTTGCGAGAGGCCGGTTCGCTTTCGCGTCTAAAACTGTTTGATCAAATCGAATTGATAGGTGTGGGCCAGGACGGGATAGCGTCGATTGAAGCTATACAAACTGATATCCGGATCGTACGAATTGGACAGCGGAGTGGGACTGGTCTGTTAGGAAAGTTAGCACGTACTAGCAAGTGGAGCAGAGCAGTATATCAGCGCTACTACAATAAAGAGATTGGGTGTATCAATTGTCACAGCGTAGCAACGCTTCCTCTAGGCGTAATGCTTAGCCGCAGCACTGGAGCGAAGCTAGTGTATGACGCCCATGAACTCGAGACCGAAACAAATGGCCTTGCGGGAGTACGCAGACTCCTGACCAAGCACTCTGAACGCAGATTAATTCGGCATGTTGACCACTGTATTTTCGTAGGGAGCGCCATTGAGCAATGGTATGTTCGCGAATATGGGCTAAGGAATACGACAGTGTTGTACAACTGCCCGGTTCGCCGTCAAGTGGAATCAGCAGACCATTTCCGCAAGACATTTCAAATTCCGTCAAACGTTCCGATCTTTTTGTATCAAGGCATGATCGGCACAGGCCGAGGGATATTTAATCTTGTCGAGGCCTTTTCCGCATTTTCCGACCGCGCGGCACTCGTTGTCATGGGCTATGGTCCGCTGACTGAATGGATCGCCAACGAGGCTAAACACCGCCCTGGCGTCCATTATCACCCAGCGGTGTCCCCGGATCAGCTCCTCGACTATACGGCGTCCGCGGACTTTGGGCTGTCTGTGATTGAGCCTACCTCCCTCAGCTACGATTACTGCATGCCAAACAAATTATTCGAATATGTGATGGCAAAAAAACCAGTGCTAGTGTCGCCTACGACGGAACAGAGCGCATTCGTGCGCAAGCAAGGTATCGGAGAGGTCGCGAGCGGCACGACGCCAGCAGCCATCTGCGAGGGCGTCAAAAATCTCCTTTCACGCGATCAGAATGAGCTGCAGGTGGCACTGGTTCGTACTGCCGATGAATTTTGTTGGGAAGGCCAGGAGAAGAAACTTCACGAAGTCTATTTAGGGGCGTTAGGCATGCGTTCGTTACATACCGGTGGCGATTACCGACGGGAGAACGACCATGATTTCTGTCATTGATTACGGCGTCTGCAATCTAGGCTCAATGCTCAACATGCTGCATAAAGTTGGTGCCCAAGCTGAGCTGATATCAACTCCTGCAGAGGTGGAACGGGCCGAGAAAATCGTGTTGCCGGGCGTAGGGGCATTTGATAACGGCATCGCTGCTTTGCGTGATCGAGGTCTGGCCGAGCCGTTGCGAAAAAAGGCGTTGAACGATAGGGTTCCACTACTGGGTGTCTGCTTGGGTATGCAGATGTTAGGTCGGCGTAGCGAGGAAGGTAGCATGAACGGACTAGGTCTCGTTGACGCCGAGGTACGCCGCTTCCGCATGCCACCAGGCAGCGGACTAAAGGTGCCACATATGGGCTGGAGCCTTCTAGTTCCACATCGCGACAGCGCGCTATTGCACACACTTGACGAACGGTCACGTTTTTATTTCTGCCACTCCTATCGCATGTTCTGCAATGATCCTGACGATATTTTGGCCACAGCGAACCACGGCGGGGACTTCGTAGCGATGGTGCAGCGTGAAAATATCTACGGGGTACAGTTCCATCCGGAGAAGAGCCATCGCTTCGGCATGTCGCTATTGCACAATTTCGCGAGGATATGATGGTGCACGCACGCGTAATTCCTTGTTTGCTCATGCGCAATGGCGGTCTGGTTAAGACAGTCAAATACAAGAACGCACGCTACGTGGGCGATCCCATCAATGCTGTGCGAATTTTCAACGAGAAAGAGGTAGACGAACTGGTCTTTCTCGACATTGGCAATCCCGGCGTGCCGGCCATCCCTAATTTCGAGTTGCTCGCTGAGATTGCAAGTGAGGCCTTTATGCCATTTGCATATGGCGGCAACATCAAAAGTATCGAACATGTAAAGCGCTTATATAGTTTGGGAGTTGAGAAAATAGTTCTCAACACTGCGGCTGCTGATCAGCCCGACTTGGTATCGGCAGCCGCCGCGCTCGCAGGCAGTTCTGGCGTAATAGTATCAATCGATGTGCGCCGTAATTGGATGGGCAAATATTCGGTTCACGTGGCCGGCGGCACGCGCGACCTCAAACGTGATCCGGTTGAGTACGCTCGCGCGGTCGAGCAGCTGGGCGCAGGTGAAATTCTACTAAACGCTATCGACCGTGACGGAACAATGGAAGGCTACGATCTGGAACTCATAGGCCGTGTGTGTAAAGCGGTTTCGATCCCGGTCGTTGCAGCTGGTGGTGCTGCCCACTTGCCGGATTTACGAAACGCGGCGGGAGCGGGGGCCTCTGGCCTTGCAGCCGGAAGCATGTTTGTCTTTCACGGTAAACACCGTGCTGTTTTGATCACCTACCCCGAATACGAAGAACTTGAAAGGTTATTTAAATGACATCCCTTACCGAGAACGCCGGCTACCCATTGGCCCCTTCCAAATCCTACCAGGTATGCACCCGTTGCATCATGGACACTGTAGCGGATCAAAGTATTTCCTTTGATGACGACGGCTTATGCCGGCACTGTCTTCGTTATGACAAACTGGTAAGTGCTCGACACCTGCGCGGCGATCTTGGGCGAGACGCACTACAAGCTTTAGTGGAATGCATTAAGGCAGCCGGACAGGGACGCGAGTACGACTGCATAATTGGGGTCAGCGGCGGAGTAGATAGCACGTATGTGGCCTGGCTCGTCAAACAGCATGGGTTACGTCCGCTAGCAGTTCACTTTGACAATGGTTGGAATTCCGAACTAGCCACCAAGAATATCGAGCGCGTGCTCTGCAATATAAAAATCGACCTCCATACCCATGTCGTTGACTGGGACGAATTTCGCGATTTGCAACTCGCGTTTCTGAAGGCCTCCACGCCGGACGGGGAAATACCAACAGACCATGCGATAGGTGCTTTGCTTTGGAAAGAAGCGACTTCGCGCGGCATCAAGTACATCATCTCAGGCATGAACTTCGCCACCGAGTCAATTAGTGTGCCCGAATGGTCCTATGGACACTCCGACTGGCGTTACATTAAAGACATTCACCGACGATTCGGTTCTGTGAAACTTAAAACCTATCCGCATTTTAGCCTGGCTTACTTGTGCTATGCGAATGTCGTGCGGGGCGTTCGTATGGTCTCAATACTTAACTACGTCGACTATAATAAAGAAAGGGCAAAAGAAATACTATGCAACAGTTTAGGTTGGAAAGATTATGGAGGGAAGCACCACGAGTCGATTTATACGAGGTTCTACCAAGGCTATGTTCTACCGCGTAAGTTCGGGATCGATAAACGTTATGGCCACTTGTCCGATCTGATCAACGCGAGTCAGATAAGCCGATCACAAGCGCTAGCAGAAATGAAACGTCCCCCTTATCCTGAAGATCTACAGCAGCAGGATCTCGCGTATGTTTCAAAGAAACTCAGATTGTCGCCCCAGCAGTTCGAAGACATCATGCGGGCCCCGATCAAATCATTTCGGAGTTACCGCAACTTGTACGAGCCCGTACAGTTATTGCGCAATACAGTCAACGGACTTCGCAAATACCATTTTTATCCGCGCTAGAATGCGGTTTGGCTCGGCAGTAAAACTCCATGTCAGTGATCTACTGCCGACATGCGTGGCGGATTGCGATGTTGATTTTCGGCTCGTCGGTCATATCAAACATTAAAGAGCGCCGCCCGATTTATCTCCGACATTACCATTTTGAATGTCAGCGGAGTAATCTGTGAACTTTCAGATCTCGTATCAACCAATGGATTCCATGTTCGAAATCACGAGGGATATAGCCAAAATCGCTAATGAACGGGGCAAGGTCAATATCTTTGTTTTCTTGGAAGCGCCCTACCTGCTCCTTCGAGATCGGGCTCTTCCCTATTACCGAAAGCAAAGCGATCCCGCCTCGAATGAGCGCTATAGGAAGGGGCATTAACCGGGCTGGTTTCCCGAGGCTTGATGCAGCGCAGGAGATTAAATCCCTATTCGAATATGCCTTACCTCCTCCAATATCGTAGGACTTATTATAAAATTTAGGATTAAGTACTGCCATTTTATAAGCTCTGATGAGATCGTGAATTAGCACAGGTTGAATAAGGTTATCGCCCTTACCGATTAAAGGTAAGACGGGGTAGTGAGCAGCCGCCTGAACTAAACGCGATATATTTCGATCGTCCTTATGGCCGTAAATCATGGTGGGCCTAATAATTGTCCAGGGACAACGGTAGCTTGTACGTACGAATGCTTCGGCTTCGCGCTTACGGTCTGCACTCTCGGACGGTAAGCGCGTATAGATTCCGGTCGACCCCGTTAATACGACATGACGAATGGGCGTTTTACTGTGCAATACTGCTCGATGAATGTGTTCAGCAAACCAAATGTATGCTGTGTTTATAATGGCTTCGCACCCGCTGAGCAATAAACCGAGCCTATTGAAATCCGTTATATCATCGAGCTGACGGACTTCAACGTCGGGATAGCAGCTGAAGTCCCGCTTTTCCCGGTTACGAATTATCGCAATTATTTTGTATGTCGATCGTAGAGCATGCACGAGTCTGAAACCGACTTCTCCTGTTGCGCCGATGATTGCAATGGTACGCATAGAATTCCCTGTGAAAATTGTTGCTGGACGCAATCAATAATTTTGCTAACATCGCAGGATTTGTCAGTGGGTAATGCCTTCACGACGCATCACCTTTAGAAACGTAAGGAAAATAACTTTCGCGTCGAATGCTATCGATCGGTGGCGCAAGTAGTAGAGGTCGAGCTCTACTTTTTCAGGTATTGGTAGCTCATCTCTACCATTGATCTGTGCCCATCCAGTTAAACCTGGACGGATCATATGGATGCCTTTTTCGGTGCGCATTTTGATGAGGTTGTGCTGATTGAATAACGCTGGGCGCGGGCCGACGAGACTCATCTGGCCGCGGAAGATGCACCATAGTTGCGGTAATTCATCTAGGCTCGACTTGCGCAGGAACCCGCCGATCGGTGTGAGGCACTCGTCAGGGTTCGGAAGGAGGTGAGTCGCTACCACTTGTGTGCCTACGCGCATTGTCCGCAATTTTGGCATCGAGAAAATTACGTTATCTCGGCCGATTCGGTCCGACCAGTAAAGTGCTGGTCCTTTCGAAGTTAGCTTTACCAAAATAACGAGGACCAGGAAGGGTACCGTTAAAATGGACATTGCTACTAACGCAAACGATATATCGAGCAAACGTTTTGTCACCTCTTTGGTCTTTACTTTCGACGTTTTCTTTCTGCGAGATGAGTGAAGCCATGTCCTCAAAATTTTTCGGCCGAAATATGACGAGTGACGCATGGGCCTCACCTGCAACAGCCGTTTTAATTTATTGATGACTGCATGCGGCGAGAAAGCGTTGCCCTAAGACAGGATAAGTCAAATTGTCTAGAACAAATGCCTTTCCTCGCTGTCCCATTGCGGTTCGTTCTTCAATCGAAAGACGTAATAGTCCCCGAATGCCGACAGCGGCTGCTTCAGGATTATCTGGCTCTACGGTTACCCCGCAACGCGCCTCCTCAACAGGATCATTTCCAGCTGCAGCTGCGTGCAATACAGGGCGCGCCGCCATCATGTAGTCCATTAATTTGTTTGGAGCAATTCCGAACCGGTACAGTGGATGCCGATGCCAGCCAATGTAAGCAATATCGAAGCATTGCAGCAAAGAAGGGATCTGGCTTTTCTCGACTGGGTCTAAAAAGTAGACGTTACTTAGATTTTCGCGAGCCGCTCGCTCTTGTAGACTCGCCTTATCCGGCCCGCATCCTACGAGCACAAACGCGACCTTCTCGTCTAGCATTAGTCTTCCTGCGCTCAGCATATTGTCGAGTGCGTTCGATACGCCATGCGTGCCTGCGTAACCCACGATGGCATTGCCTTGCTCACGAAGCGCGGCAAGAACACGAATGACTCGGTCGGGCAATTGACGACTGCCGGCAATCCATTCGGTTGGATCGATGCCGTTGGGTACCAGGTGTAGTTTCTCTGGCGCTAGCCCGCGCGACACCATATATTCACGTACCTTAGGTAAAATCGACACCACACCGTCTGCATGGCGATACGCATAGTCCTCAGCTTTTTGCACTACCATGATGAACGGGTGCCATTTCGACATTCCTCCAAGTTCCATCGGCGATAAAGGCCATAGATCATGCACTTCAAATAATAGTTTTGCCTTGGCTAACGTAGAGATCCGATGAGCAGGCCAGATATCCATGGGGTAGGTGCTTGACGCAATGACCACATCGGGCTTGTACGACTGCGCCCATTGCTTACTGTCCCGATACAATGCTGCGATAAACGTCGCCATATTCTTTACGCGGCCGATCCCGTTGCCGCAATAAGTTGGCGTGCGGTACCAACTGTACTCGATGTTGTCGATGGTCTCGTCAAGGCGCGCTTTGCCCCGGAGATCAGGCTGACGTGCACGGATGTGGGAATGTTCTGAGGCGATGATGTGGACGCGATGGCCTAGACGCACCCACTCGCGGGCCAGGTAGTAGGGACGAAATGCCATACCATGTCTTGGCGAACCAGCGTAGTGATTGATTAGAAGGATATTCATTTCACCTGTCCCGAGCGTTAACATCGCTTCCTTTAGCCGAACCCTGGTAAGAGTAGCCCTTGCAAACTTAGGGCAAGGCACTTGCTGTAGCGGCAGCCATGCTTTGTTGTTCTGCTGTTTCGGTTGTGGTAATTTCTTCGGGCAGCGCAATGCCTGCCGCACTTAGCAAGGTGATAGCGACGGTATTGGCAGACTCGGCTGACAAATATGGTCCCATAGGTAGACTGATGACTTTGTCTGCCATCTCGAGCGCTACCGGACAGCAATCTGCGGACGAGAAGTGAGCGTACGCAGGTTGCCTATGAATTGGAACCGGATAATGTACTGCGGTGGGAATACCGGCCGCATGCAATTGCTCTTGAACGCGCGCGCGGTTCTCGACAACTACCGTGTACTGAGCGTACACGCTTGTGCGCGCGGAGATGCAGGAGATTCGCTCGATCCGCCCAGACAGCAATACGTCGTAGCGCTCAGCCACCTTTGCGCGCTGCATCAGTTCCCATTCAAAACGCTCCAGCTTCGCCAATACGATTGCACATTGCAAGGTATCCATCCGTCCGCCGACCCCTATGCGAGTATGAACGTACCGCCGGGACTGGCCATGCACTCGGATTTCACGCATGGCTTGAGCAAGATTGTCGTCGCTGGTAAAGATGGCTCCGCCATCGCCGTAACAGCCAAGTGGCTTGCTCGGAAAGAAGCTGGTGCAACCAATAGTTGATAGGTTGCAGCTTTTCTTGCCGTGGTAGGTCGCACCGAAGCTTTGGGCTGCGTCCTCAATCACGGCGAGGCCATGGCGTTGAGCGATCGCATTGATTTCGTCCATATCAGCTGGTTGACCGAACAGCGATACCGGCATGATTGCGCGAGTGCGCGGCGTCACCTTGGCCTCGATTAGGCTCGGTGCAAGGTTACATGTCGTTCGATCAATGTCGACGAACACCGGAGTAGCGCCAAGGAGCACGATGGCTTCCGCGGTGGCGATAAACGAGAACGGCGTAGTGATGACCTCATCGCCTGGTTTAATGCCGAGCGCCATAAGCGAAATCACCAGCGCTTCTGTGCCCGACGAGACTGTGATGCAATGGCGCGCTCCCGTGTACTGGGCCAGTCCCGACTCAAGTTCTACTACTTCAGGACCCATGATGTACTGACCGTGGTCGAGCACTGCCTGAATGCGCTGATTAATTAGTTCCCGCGATGCTTCATACTGAGCTTTAAGGTCGATAAATTCCATGTTAAGGTCCGTTTTGTGAGGGTTAGAGCGCGTGAGTTTCAGGGCGTGAAGTCATCAGACAAACGCCGTTCTGTAAGGTATAGATATCGCCTGTATTTGGACATCGCGCTTCGCCGTTACCACCGATGGGCAAGGGCAACCGCTCTCCATAGCGACTCATCCAACCAATTTGGCGTGCCGGCACCCCGGCCATTAGAGCAAACGCCGGGACGTCGCGTGTGACTACAGCGCCAGCACCGATGAAAGCATATTCTCCGATAGTAACTCCGCAAACGATGGTGGAGTTGGCGCCAAGCGTTGCGCCGCGCCGGACCAAGGTCGGTCGATATTCATTCTTGCGTTCCACAGCCGAACGAGGATTGTGGACATTAGTAAAGACCATGCTGGGCCCGCAGAACACGTCGTCTTCGAGCGTAACAGCATCATAGACAGAGACGTTATTTTGTATTTTGACCCGATTACCGATACGAACGTCGTTAGCAATAAAGACGTTTTGCCCGAGAGAGCAGGCTTCGCCAATGCGTGCGCCTGCGCAGACATGAGCAAAATGCCAAACGCGTGTTTCTGCACCAAGCTCCGCACCCTCGTCGACGATTGCGCTGGGATGGATCCGGTCCTGCGAGAGATCGCGATCCATAATTAATACTCCAGCGGGAGCGCGACGCGCTTACCGTCACGTGCTGACATGTAGGTTGCGACCAAGACCTCGAGTGATTTCAGTCCTTCGCGACCGTCGGTTTCGGGTTCAGCTTCCCCGCGTAGTACTTTGATGACGTTGTCGTAATAAAGCGGGTGGCCAAAGCCGTACACCGAGGTCGTCTGGTAACTGGCATCGCGTACTTTTTCGTCATCTGGATCAGGTTCAGCGAATTCCCATTGCTGCACTTCATTCACGGCAACGCCACCGATGCGTACGGTTCCGTGCTCGCCGAGAATTGTGATGGATCCTTCAAAATTGCGCGGATAAGTGAGCATCGTAACGTTCATCGAGCCCAAAGCGCCGTTGCGCCAGCGTAGGCTAACGACGCCAGTATCTTCGACTTCGATGTTGCGCGCTAGCGTGGCGGTGTAGGCCTGCAAGCTCTCTACCGGCCCGACGATCCAGTCGATCAAGTCAACGTAGTGGCTCGCCTGATTCATAAAGGCGCCGCCATCGAATTCCCACGTTCCACGCCAGTCAGCGCTGTTATAGTACTCTTCAGGGCGTGTCCAGAACACATTGAGGTTGACCATGTAGATACGACCGAAGCGCTTTTTCTCGACTGCGCTTTTAAGCAACTGCAGTGTGGCGTTGCGACGGTTCTGCTTAACAACAAATAGGCGCACACCAGCGGCATCAGCGGCTGCAACCATTCGCTTGCCGTCTTCCCAACGCGTGGCCATCGGTTTCTCAGTGATCACATGACGGCCAGCACGGGCGATTTGGATCGTCTGCTCGGGATGCAAACCTGAAGGAGTGGTGACGATGAAAGCATCGGCGTCACAGCGCGCAAGCATTTGATCCAAGCTTGAGTACGCCTCAGCACCCGTCTTGTCTGCAGCGACAGCGAGAGCACGTCGCTCTATGTCGCATACACCCGCCAGCTCGCAGCGATCCGCGTGTTCGCGAATAGCGCTGAAGTGGTTGGTCGCAATACGGCCACAGCCCACTAAAGCGAAGCGTATCTTCCGATTGGTAATACCTTGTGGATAATTACGCATTACGTTGTGCATGTTCTTCTCCGGTTGAACGCTCAGGCTTTCACGATATGGGGCAGGCATTCCAAGTACACGCCACGAGTATCAACAATCAGATTCGCATGGTCGCGAATCATTTCGTAGTCAAAAGCGCTATGGCTTGTCGCTAGCAATACTAAATCGTAGGACGCCAGCGACTCCGGAGTAAGCGGGATGCTAGAGAGGTCGAAATAGTGTTCACGCATGCGAGGGAAGACGGGCACATGCGGATCGGAATAGTCGACGTGCGCCCCTTTATCGCGCAGAAGCTCCATTAATTCAACTGACGGCGACTCGCGCATGTCTTCGACATCCTTCTTGTATGAGATACCCAACACCAGAATGCGGCTGCCCATAACTGAGCGCTTGCGCTGATTTAATGCGTCAGTCACCTTTCCCACTACCCAATGTGGCATTTCGCTATTAATTTCGCCTGCGAGTTCAATGAAGCGCGTATGTACGCCATATTGGCGGGCCTTCCAGGTAAGGTAAAATGGATCAATCGGAATGCAGTGACCACCCAGGCCCGGACCAGGATAGTACGCAGTAAAGCCAAACGGTTTAGTGGCGGCAGCTCTGATCACCTCGTGTATGTCTATTTCCATCTTGTCAGCGATGATCTTCATCTCATTCACCAAGCCGATATTTACTGCCCGATGGATGTTCTCTAATAATTTTGTAAGTTCAGCGGCGCGGGTCGATGTAACTGGTACTACACGGTCAATTGCCGACTCGTACAAGGCAACACCAGCTTCGAGGCAGGCCGCAGTACTGCCTCCACATATTTTTGGAATAGTGCGAGTTTCGAAATCCGGGTTGCCGGGGTCTTCGCGCTCCGGCGAGAACACGAGAAATACGTCTCGTCCCACCACGAAGCCGCGTGACTCGAGCCGCGGACGCAGCTCTTCTTCGGTGGTGCCTGGATAGGTAGTACTTTCTAGTGACACTAACTGGCCTGGACGGATAAAAGAAAGAAGTGCGTCGACGGTGCCGAGAACAAACGACAAATCTGGCTCGCGGTAGGGATTTAAGGGCGTGGGTACACAAATGATCAGCGCATCCGCTTCACAAGCGCGCGCGAAATCGGTCGTAGCCTGAAAGCCAACTGAACGTGCCGCGCAGATCGAGTTCGCAGGAATATTTTCGATATAACTTTCGCCGCGATTCAGCTTTTCGACCTTTGCCGAATCGATGTCGATCCCTAGGACCCGAAATCCAGCCTCTGAATAGCGCAAAGTCAGTGGTAACCCAACGTAGCCAAGGCCAATGATGCCGATTACAGCAGTGCCGTCGTGTAACTTTGCGATGAGCTGATCGAGGTATGCCGGTTTACTTTCGTCACGCATGAGGTTCCTCACGAATCAGTGGATGGGTTAGGTGGACGCTAGAATGAAATAATTACATACGAAACGGAACAAATTTTTTGATGACGCTTAACTGCGTAGACGATTGCGAAATCGGAACCGCGGTCGGTACAGCCAATGCTTGCTGCGGGTTGTATTCGGGAACGATTGCTCTAGCCATTGATTCAATCATCGCGCGATCGTTGGTTTCGCACGCCATCATCAAGCAGGCGATAAATGTATCGAGGACGCTTGGGGGCAGCGCATTTTCCTTCATGCGCATGATGCGAGGATGCTCACTAGGGATTACCGTACCGTCGATCAATAACTCCTCATGGAGCTTTTCGCCAGGAAATAGGCCAACGTAGCGCACTTCAATGTCGCCGTTCGGGTTCTGCAGCGTCTTTTCTGTTAAGCCTGACAACGCGATGAGACTGCGCGCCAGGTCAACGATCTTTACTGGCTCGCCCATCTCGAGCACAAACACATCGCCGCCTTTAGCCATGGCACCCGCCTGAATCACTAGTTGGGCCGCCTCTGGTATAAGCATAAAATAGCGCGACATCTCAGGATGCGTAATCGTGATAGGACCGCCCTGAGATATTTGACGTTGAAATAGCGGGATCACCGAGCCAGATGAGCCCAACACATTACCGAATCGCACCATGGCGAAAGTGGTAGAAGTTTCGGGTCGTGTTGCTGCAGCCTGGAAGATCAACTCGGCGATCCGCTTACTTGCTCCCATCACATTGGTCGGTCGAACCGCCTTGTCGCTTGAAATCAGGACACACGTCTTAACGTGGTGCAGAGCCGCCTGGGCAGCGATTACCTGAGCTCCAACGACATTATTTCGCATGCCCTCGACAATGTTGGACTCAACCAATGGCACATGTTTATATGCGGCTGCGTGATAAATGGTGTCGACTTTGCTGTCGCGTAGGATACGCCCGACCAGATCGGCGTTACAGACAGAGCCCAGGTGCGCGACGATGTGGAGGTCGGGGAAACGCGTTGTCAGTTCCTGGCGAATGGTGTACAGCGCAAACTCCGAATGGTCGAGCAAGTGCATATGGCTCGGAGCGAGCGTCACTATCTGCCGACACAACTCGCTACCGATAGAGCCACCTGCCCCGGTTACCAACACTGTCTTTCCGCGCACGCAGCGTGCAAACAGATCGATACGGGGAGGCACAGGCGGGCGACCGAGCAGATCCTCAAACTTGAGTTCACGAATTGCTTCGTGTGGGCTAGGCGTCTCCCCCGCTAGATCGACAAGACGACTGAGAATACGAGTACTAATCCCAGCCTTAGACAACCGGTTCATGATGTCGCGCAGGCGTGCCGGCGACACAGATGGAATAGCGATGACGATCGAGCGAATACACATCGCATTGACAATTTCTACCAAGCGCTCAGTGTTGAAAACGCGTAACGCGCCGATCTTGCGTTCATTGAGCGCGTGCTTGTCATCGAAGAAACAAACTGGGCGGTATTCGTCGCCACCATGCATTGTTTGTGCCAAACGGGCGCCCGCTTCGCCAGCGCCATAAATTGCCACTACTTCCGAAACGCGGCGTCCGCGCAAATCTTGATTACGCAAGAAATTACGCATTCCAACTCGCGAAGCGACAACGTAGGAAAAACCGACAAACCAATAGATCGCTAAAGCACTGCGCGGGAAGCTTTTTTCGTTAATGATAAACATTACGACATAAGCGCATAAAATAGCGACCGCTAGTGATAGTCCAGTGATACTGAGCAGACGTTGATCGATGAAGCGGATAACCGCACGGTACAGGTCGGAGACTGAGAAGGTAGTGACGGTAACCACAGCCACGAGGAAGTAGGATGCGGGACTAAAACCTGACACCAGATCCAAATCGCCACCCCGGAGAAGTATGGCTACCAAAAAACAGAACGGTAACGCAATTAGATCTGCCGCGACCATCAGCCCAATTTTTGCTGATCGAGGCAACGAAACCAATTTTTGGCATAATAGCTTGACGCTGCCTTGCTGGATTTTTAACATGATTCTAGTCGCTTCGTAGATTGGTCAGCGAAAACTCTCCGAACATTTCCGTTCTAATATCAAGCAATGGCGACGCATCTATAAATTTGTTGCCGTTCAACCGCCACTATCGATTGATTTGCTTTGCTTTGCTTTGCTTCGCAGTTTCATAATCTTATTAAATATAATAAGTGCCTTTGACAAGGCTCAAACCAGGTAAAGATAGCTCCGTCTTTGTTGTACTCTTTAAACACCCGACTCTAATAGCGCCTACCAAAAAACCTCCGTGGCTGCGTTGGAGCGTCCGGCCGTATAGGCGTACTGTCTTTGAGGCCGCCCCTAGCCCTGGAGGTTTTTTTTAGGCCGTCTAAGCTTAAGAATCCTTGATGGAGCTGTACTTACCCCATCCGCTTTTAGCTTAGAAAAATGGCGCTCATCTTATGCGGGCATCGTTGCCGATAACTATGCCCTATGACATACGGAGGCTCTCAGACGCTACCAAGCCCAATCCGACTAGCTGGCGCGTGCTCCTTGGAGCTGAAGGAACTTAAACGTGGCGCCATATCGTTTAGCAATATTCCTTGCAACGACACACCGATGTGGTGCAGGCGTTTAACTGACTCATTGATCTGACGTTCGTTGGTGCGGCCTGAACGAGCAATCATAAAGACAGCGCCAGCGTACGCACTGATGACTAGCGCTTCAGCACTTGTCAATAGGGGTGGCGAATCAAGCAGAACGAGATCATAGTGAGCACTCGTTTGTTTTATAAATTTGCCGAAATTTGTATGCAACAGCAATTCCGAGCGGCTTGATTGCAGTTCTCCGGTGCCAACGAAATCGAGGTTTTCGATTACGTTGCGATGAATAACCTCACCGATTGATGCCTTTTCTAATACTACGTCGGACAATCCGTGGTCACGGCCCACACCAAAATAATGGTACAGCTGGCCGCAACGTAAGTCGGTATCAATTAGCAAGACGCGTTTTCCGCTCGCCGCCATTATGGCCGCAAAATTAGCAGTAACGAAAGAATTGCCCATCCCGCTTGTTGGACCAGCAAACATTACAACGTTGTTCTTAAAATGAGGCAGCTGGAACTGAAGGGCCGCCCGGAAGCTTCGTAGACTCTCAACAGCTACGTCTTCAGGCATCATTGTTGCTAGTAATGGCAAGACACTGTACCCACTCTTTTTCTTGCGCATTAGTTTATCTTGATTTCCGCTATGTGGAATGGTAGCGTAGACCACTCTTGCCCGCAGCATCTGTTCGATTTTATGCGGGTCGTCGATTCCTCCTGTTATCGCTTTGCGTGTGAATGCCACCACAGTGCCTAGGAATAACCCAGTTATCGCAGCCAGCGCTACTATTAGCGCACGTCTCGGCTTAATCGGCTTTTCCGGCAGAACAGGTGCGTCGACCATACGCACGTTGCTAACTCGGCCTGTGGCTGTCAAGCGCAACTGCTGTGCAGTATTTAGAAGTGAGGTGTAGAGTTCGGTGCTGACCTTGATGTCGCGTGTTAACCTTGCTTCATTTTGCTCTAGCATAGGCATATTTCTGATTCGCGCTTTAATAGCCGCAAGCTCAGCTTCGACCTCCTTCCGCTGGCGGTTAATTGCCATTACAACTGGGTGATCCTCCGTAAAGCGGGCGAGGAGCTCCGCTTTTTTCTGCATCAAGTCAATTCCCCGCGCGCGCGTTGCAGACGCTTGCTCTAGGCTTAAGCGCGCTTCTTCGCGCAAGTCTACCGTCCCATTAAGGTTGCGGAACTCGTTATAGCGTTCTTCTGCCTGCTCTAACTGACGCTTTACAATCGGAAGCTGTCGATTTAAGAATGCAAGCGACTTTTCAGCTTCTTCGGTCTTACGTGCGAGGTTTTGGCGCATGTATTCGCGGCCGATCTCGCTCAACACACTGTAAGTTTCGCGAGGATTTTCTCCCTCCAGCTTAACTTCGATGATGCCCGACTCCTTGCCCTGCTCGGTGATCACGAGTGCATTTTGGATTGCTTCCGTCATTGATGCGCGCGACATGCGTCTCAATACAAAGTGGGCGCCTGGTTCCGCGGACATATTGTTGACCTTCAGCTCGATTACGCCCTCGGGAGTAGGCACTCGGTAGCGCAGGCCAACGTTCCCTTCAAATACGATCGGTTGCCCACCGCCACTAAATCGGAAGCGTTGGTTGCTTAGCGTGGCTAGTGTAAATTCGCGGCCCACCCACGCGTTGGGTACCTCAAATAATGAAACCTCGGCCTTCTCGCCGCCCCAGACGTACCCGCCATAGCCGAGCAGGCCAGGGGTAGATAGGTGACTACTATTCCAGCTTGCAAACCACGGCCCTAAAACGGGGAAGTATTTTGGATGTACATCTATATAAAGCTGTAAGTCGTCGAGTGAGCGCGATATAACCATTCGCGAACGCAGCAGTTCGATCTCTGCAATTGCTGTTTTTTTCATTTCAAAAAGCGAAGATGCTTCGCTGAGAATGTTCTTTGATGCGTTCGTGCTCTCCTCCTCAACGTGGATTATTAGGTTAGCCTCGAATACGGGTTTAGCTATTAGCACGTACATGACTGCTACGAGTGTTAAGAGCAGAGTGATCGCACCGATCAGCCAGCGGTTGTCATAGAATGTGCCGAGGTAACCCTTGAGATCAGATGACGACTCGTCCGGTCCATGGACAACATGAGGGTCAAAAGGAATGCTAAAAACTGGAGGATGAGGGGCCATTGGGGCTAGAGCGTGCTGCTCACTTGCGATACTCATGTCTAACTCCGTTCTTGATGAGGGCAGGATAGTTACTGCCGGTTGGTTGCAGTGACAGCGGAAGTCAATGCACCAGGGATTAGTAGACTGATACTGCGGTTCCAGTTCGCCAACGGAGTTGCAGCCACGTACACAATATCTTTGGGCTGCAGTTCAAAACCCTCAGCCATCGCCAGCGAGCTGGCTATCCGGGCATCGAGCTGAAAGACTCGTGTCCGCTCAGCCGTCTTGCGCACGACGTAGATCTGGCGTACGTCTCCGCTTAGTGGGCTGATGCCGCCTGTCTCACCTAATGCTTCATTCAACGTGAGGCGGCCATCGTGCATTGTGAGTGCCTTCGGTGTGATGACTTCACCGGAGACAAATATCTTGCTTTCGTCACGCGAATGCACACGTACAACGTCACCGTGCGCTAACATGACGCTTCCAGGATTTATTCCTTTCTGTACAAGATCACGGAGATTGATTCGGTAGCGGGCCTTACCACGCTCTAAAGCAATGCGGCTCTGGTCGGCCGTGGGCAGCAGACCACCAGCGCGGTTTAGCGCTTCCATTAAGGTCATTGGGATGTCATTGATGGCCTGTAATCCGGGCTGTTTGACTTCACCATCGACATACACACGCTTGCTTCGATATGCGAGTACGCGTAGCGTTACGTTTGGACTTGTTAGATACTTAGCAAGCTTGGTCGTCAACAATGCACGAGCACGCTCCTCGGTCAGACCGTCCACAGCCACCATGCCAATGAGGGGAAATTGAATTTGGCCGGCGTGATCAACCACGAAGCCCACAGCTGCATTTGTCGCGTTGCCAGGGTCCACTGTCGCGCTCGTCGGTGCTATAGCCGAAGCGACCGAGCCGTTCGCAAGTTCAGGATGATCCCACACCACAATTGAGAGAAGGTCGCCGCTACCGATGACATAAGGCGGAGGGTTAGGCACAAGCAGACGGTCGAGGTCTTCGTTGGCTACCTGCCGTCGCTGCTCTCGCTCTGCGTTGATCAGCTTTTCGGTAATCATTTCAGTCGGAGGTGCAAGCTCATCCGTTCCGTGCATGCCGTTTTCGCGAAACTGAATGGACGAGGCACATCCAGTAATGACGACTTCGATGAAGCAAATTAATGCCAGAACCCCGATCCTGAAATTAGTTCCCTTGAGAATTAACACGTTGAACGTTTCCATGATTGCCTGTCAGAATGAGTACGTGGGTGCATCTAGACTCAGGGTAGGTCAAACAAGCAGACCGGACTTTGGTTCAGATCAAATATCGCGACATCATTTTGGGCGGGTACTGTTTATCAAAACATACGAAACGCGGCTTTGGGGCCTGCCAAGCCGCAGTTAGAGCCGAGCAACAATCCCTTAGCTCGGTCTTGGGGCTCCTGATTCGCGCTGTCAACATTAGCTTGGCAAGGATTGATTGTTACCTCGGCAAACTTTTCGGCGGCGCCGACACGACAGGGCGTATGAGGAGGCTTGCTATCAAAGCTGAAAATGCACACAAGAAGAAGTTATCGACCCTTGGTCAACTTCGGGACCGAAGGTATACGTAGCCGCTAGCTCGGCGTCAGGAGCTCAGTATTGGGTATCGGCAACGCTACAATTTCAAATGGAAATTGAGCGCGGCATGATGCTCGCGGTATGTACTTAAAACGTTGGGAGCCGACGCCTTGAGTTAAGACGTGCCGATATTAATTGCTCTGCACTCATCGTCTGAGTTGCCTATTATCATTGTCGATAACGCCGGTTAAAGATCTCATCCTTGCGCTTGTCGTAGTCGCTTAACAGCACAGATTTAAGAAGTTCGGTCGTTCGAGTAAGCGAACATTGATGCCGTTTGCGAGCTTGGACAGTGATAAGTTAAAGTTTCCAATAGTTCGAAAAAGAAGGAACACCGTTTGAGTGAGCAATTAGTATCTTAGGGAAGATAGTTTAAAAATATTTATAAGCGCTCTAAATGTCACTCTGAATAAACTAGTGGAACACTAATGACTGGTACGATTCGTATAATTCGCCATAGCGCCTTCGCTCGGCTGGCGTGTCAGAACACGTAGGATAAGATTTGGATCAATGCCCTGATCAATAAGTTCTTCTGCGACAGGAATCAGGTGGTTTGTGAGGACTGCATTGATAGCTGCATCGATTAGCATAGACGTGCGCAGATCGGTGCGGCGTTCCCTGTTTTTACGTTGTTTCCAACTCATGATGCGCTCCTCGGGATACGCGCACATATTTGACATAAGAGTTTAGGAAAAACCCCTCTGAGATCTGAAAGCCAATAATTCTTTCGGCACTTCGGTTTCGCTGCCCAACAATAATTTGTTTAGCCTGCTGACGCAATTTTCTGCAAGAATTAGCCAAACATTATGGACGACCTAAACGATAATGGATTTTTTGATACTGTCTTAGACGCAGTCCGTGTGCCCTATACAACTAAAGCTTCCTCTCGTGCCGCGATCCACTCGTCGAGTCGCACCGCGCTGCCGGGTGCGATGTGCAAGCCGAGCTTGCTGCGGCGCCAGAGGATGTCGGCGCTGCTGCGCGCCCATTCGTGCTGCATCAGGTAGTCGATCTCGGCCGCGTACAGGCCGGGCAGCACTTCCGGTCCCATGTCCGCCAGGCTCTCGCGGCGTGCCAGCAGCAGATGGATGCGGGTGCCGTAGGCGCGCGCATAGCGCTCTAACAGGGGCGCCGGCAGCCAGGCATAACGGCCTGCCTGGCGCGCGCTCCAGGCGCCGAATTCCAGCACCCCGCGCTTGTCCGGACGCGGACCGTAGAGGTCACCACCGGGCAGGCAGGCGTGCTCCGTCCAGCCCGCGCAGTGACTGTGACCCGCGCGGCCGAGCGCCTGCCCGATCCAGTCCACGGCCTGCTCGGCCAGCTTGCGGCTGGTCGTGATCTTCCCGCCGAAAACGGATAGCAGCGGTGCCCCGGCCAGGTCGGGCTCGAGACGGAAGTCGCGCGTGGCGGCCGCGGCGCTGGCGGCCGCATCCTCGACCAGCGGACGCACGCCGGCATAGCTCCACAGCACGTCGGCAGGCGTCACCTGGCGCGTGAAATAGCGGTTCACCAGCTGGCACAGGTAGACCTTTTCCTCGGCGCTGATCGCCACCTTGTCGAGCTCGCCGCGGAAGTCGACGTCGGTGGTGCCGACCAGGGTAAAGGCGCCTTCATAGGGCAGCGCGAACACGATGCGCCCGTCCGGGTGCTGGAAAATATAGGCGTGCGCGTGCTCGAACAGGCGCGGCACGACGATGTGGCTGCCCTTGATCAGGCGCAGCGCCTGGCCGCCCGCCGCATTCGTGGCGCCGTGCAGGAAGCGCGCGGCCCAGGGGCCGGCGGCGTTGACCAGGCAGCGCGCCGTCACGTGCACGTGGCGCCCTTCTCCCTCGAGCGTGGCGTTCCAGCCGTCGGGGTGGCGCTGCGGCGGGTTGCAGCGCGCATGGGTCAGGATGACGGCGCCGCGCTCGCGGGCGTCGAGCGCATTCAGCACGACCAGACGGGCGTCGTCGACCCAGCCGTCGGAATACATGAAGCCGCGCGTGTACTGCGGCTGCAGCGATGCCCCGGCCGGGTGGGTGCGCAGGTCCACGCCCTGCGAGCCGGGCAGGAATTCGCGCCGCGCCAGGCGGTCGTACAGGAACAGCCCGGCGCGGATCATCCAGGCCGGGCGGGCGCCGGCGTCATGGGGCATCACGAAACGCAGCGGACGCCATGATGTGGGGCGCGCTGCTGAGCAGGGTTTCGCGCTCGGCCAGGGCCTTGCGCACGAGGCCGAACTGGCGCTGTTCGAGGTAGCGCAGGCCGCCATGGATGAGTTTGCTCGATGCCGAGGAGGTATGCTGGGCCAGGTCGTCCTTTTCGCACAGCACCACGCGCAGGCCGCGTCCGGCTGCGTCGCGCCGCGATGGCCGCGCCGTTGATGCCGCCGCCGACAATCAGCACGTCGCACTCATAGTGCCCGCTTGTTTCATCCATGCCGCCCTCCCGAAAGGTCGCAATTAGATTTTTAAAGTATCTAGACTCTTTCCCGAAGCAATCCAGTCTCTAACCCAGCCTGGTCGACGCCCTCGGTCCACTCCATGTCGCGTCGCATCAATGGGATGATGGTATTTCATTTGAGCGGGTCCAACTTTCGACTTATTGGGCTATTACTAAGCATTAGGTCTTCGGCGGAAAGCCCAGCACCGCGAGCAATATGCAAAACTGTTCACGTGCTTGACTAATACTCCAGAAAGTGCCGTTTTTTAAGCTCCTCAATAACCTCTGCTTCTAACTTGTTCAGCGGGCAAGTGAGTATTCCGATAATTCTGATTGGGTTTCATATCTGTGTACGAATGTAGTGGTTAAAGAATGAAGTACTTATACAACTGGTAAGGCAGTCGTTTGAGCGTCTTCTGAGCAAATCCAAATTCGAACGCCACATTTAGTGTGAAAACGATTAAAGTGCATCAACGGTGCAGCTAGCAGCCGTTGTGCGAAAGCGGCTGAGTATCGCCAATTATATTTGCAGTAAATTAGCCGCCGCTTCCCAGATGAACCCGTGTCCGCCTGCCGCGGAGCACCCATCGGATGAGCAATAATCCGGCTAGAAGAGTTGAGTCGGTTTGCGGCTCGGGAACAGGCGTTACCGGATCAAGCAATAAGGTTTGGCATACATCTGCTTGCATCCGAACGCAGCAATTTGATGCTGATTATTAATCGAATACGCCGATTCGATTGTCCAACCAGACGCGGAGTCAATAAGCGTGGTTAAATCGATCATCGACCCTCTTCATACAAAAGCCGCGCTTTCCCGGTCATAAACTCGGAGGAGCCAACAATCTGTCCAGCATCGTTAATGTCGTATGCCAAGCTGGAACCAAAACCATTGAGGGTACCAAGATCAGTAAGGAGCCCATCTGCGTACAATACGGCATGATCCACATTAAAGCCTGCATTAGACCAGCCGACGGTTTCACCATTGTTATTGATTGCTTCCCGACACTCCACGCGCCATTCAATGATCCTAAATCATACATAGAACCAGATGCATATTCAAAAGCGTGGAATGGCGCTAACGGAAAATCGCCAACTAACGAGCCACCAACAACCGTGCCTACATCGTTAATCGATTCTGCCCGACTAAATACGCCCCCGGAAGAGTACCAAGGTTTTGCATACCTGCATCCGGCGTATAAGCAAAAGCGAAACTTCCGGATACGCTATCAGCGACACCAACT